>ONBN01000061.1 GCA_900316115.1 uncultured Eubacteriales bacterium | reverse complement strand
GCAACTCCACAGCAGAAAACACTGGTTAAGAAGATTGGTGGGAAATATTACGGCTTCAACAGCCTTGGAAGAGTAAGAACAAATAACTTCTGTAATGTAAAACTGAAAAAAGGCAAGAAAACATATACATACCGTTATTATTTCGGATCCAATGGTGCTGCTTATGCAGGCAAGAAGTCTTATGGCACAGCAGAGATCGCAGTTAAGAAGATCAAAGGCAAATATTATGGATTTAATTTAAATGGCAATATGGTAAAAGGCACATGGGTAAAAGGCGGCAAGTTCTATGTGTTCGGGAAAAACGGCGTTTACAATGCAAGCCTTTCCAAGAAGCTTCGTGCAGCAGCCGGTTATGAGAAGGAAGCATCCACATTGCTTTCCCTGATCGGCAATCCGAAGAAGATCCAGGTACTGAAAAATACCTGCTATGGAAATGGTACAGAAATGTATTATTATTACGATAATTATTTTGCAGATATTTTCAAATTCAGTGGCACAGGAAGAACTATTGTACTTGGTGTGTCTGCAAAGTAATACATATATGAAGGAGTAAGATGAGCATGAAAAAAAGAAGTTTTGTAAAAGGACTGCTTCTGGCATTCTGTCTGTTTTTCGGCATTCTGCTTGCCGGCACACAGACTGTACAGCCGGTTAAAGCAGCTGCAAAGAAAACAACTACAGTTGCCAAAGCAAAGAAGCCGGTAAATGGCTGGTATACATTTCCAAGCGGTAGAAAAAGGTACTATAAGAACGGCAAATATCTTACAGGACTTAAGAAGATCCGCAATAAAACATATCTTTTCAGTAAGCGGGGAGTAATGCTGACAGGTACCCAGAACATCCAGAATAAGGTGTATTACCTTAATGACAAGGGTGTTCTTCAGGTTAAGAAGCTTGGAAGCAAGTATTATTATGCCAATGGGAAGAAGATGACAACTGTGGAGGCCCAGGATTTTGCCACACTTCAGACTGCAAAGGAGATCGCTGCACAGATCACCAATTCGTCCATGACTTCTGCACAGAAGCTGAAGGTATGCTTTGACTGGGTAATCAAAAAGCCATACTGGACCTGGCGTACATTCAGTAATTTCAGTGGATGGCCGGCAGTTTATGCAATGGATCATTTCCAGAGAGGCCGTGGCAACTGTATGTCAGATGCAGCAGCTTTCGCATATCTGGCAAAAGCCATTGGATATAATAATGTTTACGTATGTGTAGACAGTACAGGAAGGAACGGAAGCGGACATGCCTGGACAGAGATCGGAGGACTTGTATATGATCCGCTGTTTGCAGAGGCAAAAAGCTACAGTGCCAATTATGGAGTACCTTATGGCGTGTACAAGCTTTCACCGATTCTTCATATAGCGTTATAAGGAGCCAGAAAAGAACATGAAAAAAATTATGGAATTAATGGCGGAAGAGCTTTCCGCAGCATTTGAAAAAGCAGGCTATGATCCGGCATATGGAAGGGTAACAGTGTCCAGCCGTCCGGATCTGTGCGAATATCAGTGTAACGGCGCAATGGCAGGTGCAAAGGCATACAAAAAAGCACCGTTTATTATTGCAGACCAGGTAGCTGCCCAGTTAAAAGACAGCAAGATCTTTTCCATGGTAGAAGTAGTAAAGCCGGGATTTATTAACCTGAAGCTTGATGAAAGCTATCTGGCTTCCTGGCTGAATGAAATGGCAGCCCATGAGAAGCTTTCTGTAAATACAGCAGAGCATCCAAAGACAATTATTATTGATTATGGCGGACCGAATGTGGCAAAACCGCTTCATGTAGGACATCTTCGTTCTGCCATCATTGGTGAAAGTATCAAGAGGATCGGCCGTTTTGTAGGCCATAAGATGATCGGTGATGTACATCTGGGAGATTGGGGTCTTCAGATGGGACTGATCATTACAGAGCTGAAGCACAGACAGCCGGAACTTGTGTATTTTGATGAGAACTACACCGGAGAATACCCATCAGAGGCACCATTTACCATTAGCGAACTGGAGGAGATTTATCCTTGCGCCAGTGCCAAATCAAAAGAGGATGAAGAGTTCCGTAAAGAGGCTCTGGAAGCAACCCATCTTCTTCAGCAGGGTAATCCAGGATATACCGCTTTATGGAATCATATTCTGAATGTTTCTGTAACAGACCTTAAGAGAAACTATGCAAATCTGGATGTTTCCTTTGATCTGTGGAAAAAAGAATCTGATGCACAGCCTTACATCCCGGATATGGTTCAACGTATGAAGGATGAAGGATATGCTTACGAGGATCAGGGTGCCCTTGTGGTAGATGTAAAAGAAGAGTCCGATACCAAAGAGATACCGCCCTGTATTCTTCTGAAATCAGACGGTGCATCCCTTTATACAACCACAGACCTGGCTACCATCGTAGAGCGTATGAAGCTGTTTGATCTGGATGAGATCCTTTATGTAGTAGATAAGCGTCAGGAACTTCACTTTATCCAGGTATTCCGTTGTGCAAGAAAGACCGGACTGGTAAAGGATGATACAAAGCTTTCATTCCTTGGTTTCGGCACTATGAACGGCAAAGACGGCAAGCCTTTCAAGACAAGGGAAGGCGGAGTTATGCGTCTGGAGAATCTGATCTCTGAGATTGATGAAGAGATGTTCCATAAGATCGTAGAGAACCGCAGTGTGAAGGACAAAGATGCCCAGGAAACTGCAAAGATCGTAGGACTTTCTGCGATCAAATATGGAGATTTGTCCAATCAGGCTACCAAGGATTATATTTTTGATATTGACCGGTTTACTTCTTTTGAGGGAAATACAGGTCCGTATATTTTGTATACGATTGTGCGTATCAAATCTATTCTCAGCCGTTTCAAAGAAAACGGAGGAGATACAGAGGCAGGTACACTGCTTCCGGCTGTGGGCAGCAGTGAGAAGAATCTGATGCTTCAGCTTGCTGGATTTGGTACAACCATTGAGAATGCGTTTGAAGAGAAGGCACCTCATAAGATCTGCGCTTATATTTATGAAGTATCCAATGCATTTAACAGCTTCTATCATGAGACAAAGATCTTAAGTGAAGAGGATCCGGGGAGGAAACAGTCTTATATCCGTTTGATCACACTTGCCAAAAGAGTTCTGGAGACAAGCATTGATCTGCTTGGATTTACAGCACCGGATAAGATGTAAGACAATATCTGCTTAATGCTTTAGTATGCGTTTTTTAATACAGTAAAAGTATCTGGCATAAAGAATCTGAATCTGTATGCACATGATATTTTTACTGTATTTTTTTCCTTTTTTATTAGGAATTTTATACTTCTGTATTTTTCTTAAATATCTGTAAAGCTGCTTTTTTAAGAGAAAAATATGTGTTATATTTATTACATCTCACAAGCAGATCCGCATGTAATATTCATATACGGCATTTCGCCGGAATTTCCATATTTTTTATGTTGTGATGCCAGTGCCAAAAGATGTGGCCAGTGCCACCAGCAAAGTGTTTTGTAAAGGAAGTGACAGATATAAGACTTACCGGACTTATATTAAAAGGGAGATATTGTATCCTGGAACAGATCAGCACAGGTGGGGAAGGAACCCTCTATCTTGCACGGGATCTGGAACTGGGATGTTTGTGGGCTGTAAAGGAAATACCCGTTTCCCATAAAAAAGAGGCAAAGCTTTTACGGCTTTTGGATCATCCTTATATGCCAAGGATGATCGATTATGTTGAAAAAGAAGAATATTGCTACCTTGTGATGGAATTTATCCAGGGAAAATCACTGGAAGAATGGAAAAAAGAGGGACGTCGTTTTTCAGAGGAAGAGCTTTTGTCATTTGGAATCATGATTGCACAGGTGCTGGGATATCTGCACAGCCGGAAACCACCGGTATATTATGGGGATCTGAAGCCTGGGAACCTTATGCTTACACAGGAGGGAAAGCTGTATCTGGTGGATTTTGGAAGTGCTGTCCAGGGCTACAGCCGGCAGCAGAAAGAATGTTGGGGAACCGTAGGCTATGCGTCACCGGAGCAGTTGAAGGGACAGATCTGTGAAAAAAGCGATATCTATACCCTGGGAAAAACCATACTGGCTTTGCTTACTGGAAACCCGGTGAGATATATTTTGCATGATCCATTGTTTATGTGGTTTCTTTTCCGCTGCTGCAGAAAAAAGGAAGCATACAGATATAAAAATATGCAGGAAGTGGAAAAGATATTAAAAAGCATCCAAAAGAAAAAAGGAAGAGGCAGATATGCCATGGCAGTGGCGGGAATTACAGCTCTTGGACTTGTGGCAGCAGGGATTTTGCTGGCAAGAGAACCGGAAAAAATGGAGTTTTGGGAGCAATTAACACAGATAACAGAGGTGTATTATCAATTGGATTTTCAGGATGAACCCAGGGATAAAAGGATTGAAGCAGTGGGGAAAGTCAGAGACCAGTTGCAGGATATGCTTACATTATATACAAAGAAAGAGGAACAGGAGTATGTGCTGCAAATGCTTCGTGCTAATGAAGAACTGCTGGAACTGTGGAAATCTTAAAAAGAACAGGAGTGTGAAAGCAAATGAAAAAGGGAAAACTATGGAAGATCAGCAAACGGTTGAGAAATTACAGGCAGTGGAGAATCGGTAAGATATGGGGAAGTGCAGTTGTGGTACTAATGCTTGGGAGCCTGTATGGCACAGCCTGTATACAGGCTGGAGATCTGGGCGGCTTTGATGTAAGCGTATCGGAAGGAGAGAACTGGTCACTGCCGGATAACTGGCAGGAGGATACATCCGGATGGGAAGAAGAATCAAATACAGGAAATGCCACGGAATCAGGTGCGACATCATCCGCCCAGAATAACCCTGCAGAAAACCCGGATAACACTGATCATACAGCAAGTGTTGGCAGAGAAAGTGAGAATATATTTTCATCTGCTGCAGAAAGTCCACAGCCAAACAAGCAGCAACAAAACAATTCACAGAAGAATGACCGGCAAAACAATATGCGTCAGGAGAACAATACGCAGGTCAGCAATCAGCAGGAAAATAATACGCAGATCAGCACACCACAGAACAACAAACAACAAAATTTCGCACAGAATAACAAACAGGAAAACAACCCAACATCGTCAAACCCTGTACAGCAATCCCCAGGATCGGAATCTCAAGTACAGCAGGTATCAGAAGAAAAATCTCAAGAACAAAAAACACCGGAACGAAAAGAAACGGAACCGCAATTATCGGATCTGGAAAAGACAGATACGAAAAAAGCAGATCCCCAAAAAAAAGAAATGGCTGATATGGAAGCAGCGGATGCAAAATCAAAAGTATACATCAGTCAGGAAGAAAGACAAAAAAGCAGAGAACAGGATCGGGCAGTAAACTTCCGAAGAACAAAAGATATGACATTTTTTCATAAAAAGCAGGTGGACAAAGGAGATATTCTGTACCTGACTGTTACCAGACTGAACATATATCAGATCCTGTCCGTTCGGTTAAACGGAAAGGAGTGTGGCTGGGACCGGGAAGGAAGCCGTATTGTACTAAAAGACAGCCCTACACAGGGAAAAAATAAAGTAGAAGTACGCTTCTTCCGTGAGGACGGACAGATCACCGGCATGGAGCCCTGGATATTTACATGTACCTGAAGTATGCCCCAACTTATCTGTTGGAAATGCAGAAAAAGAATGGTATAATCATGTCTGTTAAACGGACATGAACAGATATATTGAATACAAACGGAGGAACATATGTACAAAGCCATTTTATTTGATCTGGATGGAACATTGACAGATTCTGGGGAAGGGATCATGAAAAGTGTGCAGTACGCACTGGAAAAGCTGGGAAAGCCAGAAGATGACCTGGAAAAACTGCGGGTGTTTGTAGGCCCTCCACTGATGGACGAATTTATGGAATACGCAGGTGTTGATGAGGAAGCAGCACGACAGGGTGTTGTCTACTACAGAGAAAGATATGCACCTGTAGGTGTTTTTGAAAACAAAGTATATCCAGGAATCCAGGATATGCTGGCACAGCTGAAACAGAAAGGATATCTTCTGGGAGTTGCATCCTCCAAGCCTGAATATTTTGTAAAACAGGTACTGGAGCATTTTGGACTAGATGTGTACTTTGATCAGATGGTTGGAAGCGAACTAAATGGTGGCAGGTCGAAAAAGTCACAGGTTGTAGAAGAAGTGCTGCGGCGGTTTCACCTGGAGAACCACAGAGATCAGGTGATCCTTGTGGGAGACAGGGAATATGATGTGCTGGGAGCACGTGAGGCAGGGATTGACTGTCTTGCAGTATCGTATGGTTATGGTTCCATGGAAGAACTGACAAAAGCAGAACCTTTGAAAATCGCAGGCTCCGCAGAAGAGATACTGGATTTTTTCGGCTAAGCCCCCGCAGGAAACGAAAAATGCCTGCACAGATCTGGAGGGCAATTTATCCTTTGGGAATCCATTTCGGGATTTCACAGATCGTAGCTTATGCAGGCTTGTATTTCCTTGTATTACGAAACGGGGGAAATAAAGATGCTTATTATGGGCAGGTGATGATGCTCACAGGCCTTACCGGGCTTCTGGCTTTGATTCCTGCACTGTTTTTCTATAAGAAAGATCTGGCAGCAAGAAAGTACGGAGGAATCATCCCGGAGAAAAGAAAAAGAAAGCTTGGCCTTGGGGAAGGCGTTTTGCTGTTTTTCATGGGAGGGGCGCTTGCCCAGTATATTAATATGGCAGTGAATCTTCTGCTCATGGGATCTGATGCCAGTATGAAATACCAGAATACTGTGGAAAGGATGACAGGAGGAAAGACCCTGTTTTCCATGATCTTGTGGATCGGGATTATAGCACCGTTAGCAGAAGAGGCGATTTTCAGATGGCTGATATTTTTAAGACTGCGGGATAATCTGCGTCTGCTCACAGCTGCCATACTTTCAGGTGTGATGTTTGGCATTTATCATGGCAATCTGGTACAGGGGATTTATGCCAGTATACTTGGTACAGTGTTTGCCCTTCTTCTGGAATGGAGCGGAAGCCTATGGGGAAGTGTATTCCTTCATATGGGAGCCAATATCTGGAGCCTTGTAAGTGGAGCGGTGGCTGCCTATGTTCTGGAGAATGAAGAAAGGATCATGGCATGGGGTATGCTGGTTCTGGCAATGCTGATCCTGACTGCTTTTGGAATGCGCTATTTTTATAAGAAATATACAGGGCATGATAAAAGAAGAGAAATATAAAAGATATTTAAGAATTGCAGAAAGGTGAAAACACTGTAGAAAATATACGGATTACCAGGTGACGGAACTGCTGTTAGGTATGTTTTAAGAAAGCATATCAGACAGCAGTTTTTTATGTACTAGGAAATTCCGTTGGAATCTCCTGGTACATAAAAAAGCCCTAACGGGCAGGATCACTATAATATAAAATTTTGTTGACCAGTGCACAGTATCTTTATGGATTCTTTATAAAATTTTAACGAGGCACAGTCTTGTGTTTAGAACAATAGAATGGTATCATAAGTGTATTAAGACGATTAACACACTCGCGATGATGCAGGAAAGGTATATTGCAGGATGAATGTACATTTTGCAGAAAGGAGTTGCCTATGATCGTACTTGATTATCATGACCGGCGTCCGATCTATGAGCAGGTTACAGAAAGATTCAGACAGCTCATTTTAAGCGGAGCGCTGGAAGCAGGAAGCAGGCTTCCATCTGTGAGACAGCTTGCCATGGAACTGTCCATTAATCCCAATACGATCCAGAGGGCTTACATGCAGCTGGAGCAGGAGGGGCTTGTTTACCCTGTGAAAGGAAAGGGGAATTTTATTGCAGACAGTACCAGTATCCGAAGAATCAGCAGGAAAGCTTATACACAGGAGATGCAGGAACTGGTTCATAAAGGCCAGACGCTGGGCTATGGCGAAGAAGAACTGACAGATATGGTTCGGGACTGCTATAAGGAGGGGACAAAATGATAGAAGTGAATCAATGCAGCAAGAAATTCGGCATGCTTCAGGCTGTAAATAAGGTATCCCTTAAGATCGGAAACAGGGAAGTATTTGGTCTGGTGGGAAGCAATGGAGCCGGGAAAAGCACCTTACTGCGTATGATGGCAGGGATCATCCGTGCGGATGAAGGAAATATCCTTGTGGACGGCACAGATGTTTACGAGAATGAGAATGCGAAAGGCAGTATATTTTACATTGCAGATGACAGCTACTTTCCAGCTAATTTTACACCAAGGGAAATGGCTGTTTATTACAAAAACACCTATCCTTCTTTTCAGATGCAGAAATATGAGAAGCTGATGAAACAGTTCCATCTGGAGGAAAGAGGTAAGATCAACAGATTTTCAAAAGGAATGAAGAAACAGCTGCTTGTGATCCTTGGGATCAGCGCAGGCACAAAGTATATGCTGTGTGATGAGACATTTGACGGACTGGATCCGGTGATGCGTCAGGCGGTCAAAAGCTTATTTGCAGCAGAGATCATGAACCGGGATTTTTCACCGGTGATCGCTTCCCATAATTTGCGGGAATTAGAAGATATCTGTGATCATGTAGGGCTTCTCCATCAGGGCGGTATTCTTTTGTCACAGGATCTTGAGGATCTGAAATTCCATATACATAAAGTGCAATGTGTTCTCTCCGATTCGCAGAAAGAAAAAGAACTGGCAAAAGAACTGGATGTACTGAATATCCAGCATCAGGGTTCACTTCTGCTGATCACGGCAAGGGGGACACGTACAGAGATCATGGAGAGAATCCAGGCAAATAATCCGCTTTTCTGTGAAATTTTGCCTTTAACGCTGGAAGAGATTTTCATCAGTGAAACGGAGGTTGCAGGCTATGAAATTAAAAATATATTCTGGTAAGCAGGTCAAAATAAATGTAAAAGAACAGGTATGGATTCCGGTGATATTGCTGATCGGTTTCTTCCTGGCTTTTCCTGTGGCAGAGCTTTTGATGATGGGAAACTGGTTTGGCATGAATTATAACTTTGATCAGTTGCAGATCCTTTATGAGAATCTGTGGAAAGACGGATTTCTTATGACCGGGTTTGCGGTTACAGTGATCGCAGCTGTGCTGAACAGTATCAGCGAATTCTGGTATCTTTATTCCTCAAAGAAGGTGGATTTTTATCACTCTATTCCTGTGAAAAGATCCAGAATGTTCTTTTCAAGAATGGTTACAGGTGTTATGTTTTTTGCAGGACCTTATTTGCTGATGGAATTTCTCACTGTATGCATTGGAGCAATGAGAGGATTTTTCAGCCTGCATTTAATGAAACTGGCATTTTATATGTTCCTGATCCATCTGATCTGTTATCTGCTGGTTTATTTTTCCATTGTATTGGTAATCTGCCTTACCGGCAATTTCCTGATGGGTGGACTTTGCTTTGTTGGGATTTTTCTGTATGGATCTGTGCTTTCAACTCTGATCGCAGGTTATGAGGAAAGCTATTTCAGAACCTATTCCGGAATACTTTACGGAGTGTGTAAAGTGTTGAAAAGAGATGTGTCTCCATATTTTCTGGGAAGTGAGCTTGTAGATAAATATGGACAAGGAGAACTGCAGGGATTTCTTATTCCGGTTTTATGTGTGGTGCTGGTTTTGGCAGCAGCGGCCTTTTTTGCCTACATAAAAAGGCCATCGGAACGTACCGGTGAAGCTCTGATCTATCCATTTACCCAGGTGGTGATCCGCATTCTGGTAGTGATTCCCACCGGGCTTGGAACCGGATTGTTCTTTTCGCTTTTTCCGGCAAATGCACCATCCAGGGAAATCTGGGAGATTTTCGGACTGCTGGTAGGAGTCATCTTGTCCTATGGACTTCTGGAAATCATTTATCAGATGGACTTTCGGAAAATATTTGGACATTGGATACAGCTGATCCTGTGCGGGGTTCTTGCGATTCTGATTGCAGCAGGATTCAAAACAGATGTGATCCGATATGACCGGTATTTCCCTAAAAGCGACCAGGTGGAAATGATCAGCTGGAATGGGGCAAATATGGAAACCAGTGATTATGTGGAAGAAAAAGTGGATGGACGGTATGTGGTAGGTTACAATAATGTGAATGCTCTGATCAACCTGGGAAGTTCTGATGATTTGCTGCAGGCAGTGAAAAAGGCGGCTGATAAGACTTATAAAAGTATAGAAAAAAATGCAGATAGAGCAGACCTGGAAGAGTCAGGAAATATGGTGATTTTTGGTTTTACCATGAAGTCAGGAACCACCATTTACCGTAAATATCTTATAGACAGTGGAATCATCAAAGATATTCTGCAGGCTGCATACCGTGACGGTGATTATAAAAAAGACAGATTTTCCATTCTTAATGTTGATTCCAAGTATCTGTATAGCATTACAGGCATGTTTGGGGATGGCATTTACACAACCCTTTGGGAAAAGGACAAAGAAAAAAGAGCAGAGTTTCTGGAAGCGCTGCGTCAGGATATTATGGAAGCAGATGCAGAGGTTCTGACAGGACAGACTTGTGGAAAACTTTATCTGAGCTTTGCACAGATTCCACAGGAAAGAACTGCCAATAATATGGTGTCGGACGGAAAAGAATTTTTAAGTGGTGCAGGCGGGGTTGTGTATATTTTCCCAGAGTTCAGCCGCAGTCTGGCTCTTCTTGAAGAGGAGGGTATTGTGGTATCTCTTCAGGATGTTGAGGTTGACAGTGCAGAGGTGGTGTTTGATCTTTCAGAAGACGCTACTGTTTACTCTGATCCTGTAAAGTACACCGGAGAAGAACTGGAGGAACTGAAGAAAGTCCTGATTCCTTTAGAACTTGTTCCGGGATGGGAGTCTTTCAATTATCCGTGGGCAGAAATTACGTTAAAGCTTCATGGAAGAGAAACTGTAGAAGGATGGGCTGTCCGGTCGGGAGAAAAGATACCTGAATTTATTTCTTTGGATCAGGAACGTGCCCAGGAGGGAATCCTTGGGGAAAATGAAAGTCTGGACAGCACAGATCTGACAACAAGTCTGGAAGAAACAACGGAAACTGAGATAATGGATGTTTATGAATAAAAGAAGAAAGTGGTGAAATGGCTTGGGAAAGAAAACAGAAAAAGCACAAGTACGTTTGGATCGTTTCCTGGCAGATGCAGGGGCAGGAACCCGCAGTGAAGTGAAAAAAATGATACAAAAAGGCAGGGTGCTGGTGAATGATCAGCCTGCATCCGGCCCTGAACAGAAGATCAGTCCGGATCAGGACAGGATTTTGCTGGATGGAAAAGAACAGACGGAAGCACCTGATTTTTTATATTATCTTCTGAATAAACCGGCTGGCTATATCAGCGCTACTGAAGATCCAAAAGACAAGACTGTAATGGATTTGCTGCCAAAGATCGCACGGCGGAACCTTTTTCCAGTGGGGCGTCTGGATAAAGATACAGAAGGGCTGCTTCTGATCACAGATGACGGGGTACTGGCTCATGAACTGCTTTCTCCCACAAAACATGTGGACAAGACTTATTATGCCAAAGTAAAAGGAATCGTCACAAAAGAGGACCAGGAGGCAATCAAAAAAGGTGTGGATATCGGAGAAGCAAAGCTTACCATGCCGGCAGAGCTGGAGATCCTGAATACAGATGAGGAATATTCAGAGATTCTGCTAACCATCCGAGAAGGCAAATTCCATCAGGTAAAGCGGATGATGGAAGCTGTAGGCAAAAGTGTGGTGTACCTGAAACGTCTTTCCATGGGTGGCCTGACCCTTCCGAAGGATCTTCCTGTTGGCCAGTGGCGTATGCTTACTGCAGAAGAAAGAAAACTAATAAAAAGACTGTGAAAACAGGAGAAAATCTTGAAAAACCCTCTTTACACGAGGGTTTTTCCTATGCTATAATACAACGGTTGTTAAACTAAACACGCACGGTGATTCTCATGGATGGTGCCCTACGGTGTGTGGTTGGGTCCGGACGGAAAGCGACCTGTGCGGAAGAAAAAAACCAAAAAAGGAGATTACAACAATGAGCGTTATTTCAATGAAACAGCTTTTGGAAGCAGGTGTTCATTTCGGACATCAGACAAGAAGATGGAACCCTAAAATGGCTCCGTACATCTACACAGAGAGAAACGGTATCTACATCATCGACTTACAGCAGTCTGTAGGCATGGTTGACGATGCTTACAATGCAGTTGCTGATATCGTAGCTAATGGCGGAAATATCCTGTTCGTTGGTACAAAGAAACAGGCTCAGGATGCGATCAAGACTGAGGCTGAGCGTTGCGGACAGTTCTATGTAAACGAGAGATGGTTAGGCGGTATGCTTACCAACTTCAAGACCATCCAGAGTCGTATTGCAAGACTGAAAGAGATCGAGGCTATGGAGTCTGATGGAACATTTGATGTTCTTCCAAAGAAAGAAGTTATCGCTTTAAGAAAAGAACTTGAGAAATTACAGAAGAACCTTGGCGGTATCAAAGAGATGAAGAGAATCCCGGATGCAATCTTCGTAGTTGACCCGAAGAAAGAGAGAATCTGCGTTCAGGAAGCACATACATTAGGAATCCCGCTGATCGGTATCTGCGATACTAACTGTGATCCGGAAGAACTTGACTATGTAATTCCAGGTAATGACGATGCTATCCGTGCTGTCAAATTAATCGTTTCCAAGATGGCAGATGCTGTTATCGAGGCAAATCAGGGGCAGGCAGATGTTGATGGAGAGATCCAGGCAGAGTCTGAGGAGTTTGCAGCTGAGGAAGCAGCAACAGAGGAATAATTGTCAGACCGGAGAACGGCAGGGACAGATGATCGAATAACAGGAGGAAAATACAATGGCTATTACAGCAGCACAGGTAAAAGAGTTAAGAGAAATGACCGGCGCCGGCATGATGGATTGTAAGAAAGCTCTTACAGCTACAGAAGGCGATATGGATAAAGCAGTAGAGTTCCTTCGTGAGAAGGGTCTTGCTACCGCTCAGAAAAAAGCAAGCCGTGTTGCAGCAGAGGGTCTTTGCAAGGCTCTTGTTGCAGAGGATGGTAAGAAAGCAGTTGTTGTTGAGGTTAATGCTGAGACAGACTTTGTTGCAAAGAACGAGAAATTCCAGGGCTATGTTGCAGAAGTTGCAGCACAGGCACTGAATACAGAAGCAGCTGATATCGATGCATTCCTGGCAGAGCCATGGGCACTTGATACCACAAAATCTGTAAAAGAGGCTCTTGCAGCTCAGATCGCTGTTATCGGCGAGAACATGAATATCCGTAGATTTGCTCAGGTAAAAGAAGAGAACGGTTTCGTTGCTTCCTACATCCACATGGGTGGTAAGATCGGTGTTCTTGTTGATGTTGAGACAGATGTTGTCAACGATGCTATCAAAGAGATGGCTAAGAATGTTGCAATGCAGGTTGCAGCCCTGAAGCCACTTTACACAAGCGACAGCGAAGTAAGCGCTGATTATATCGAGCATGAGAAAGAAATCCTTATGGCTCAGATCCAGAACGATCCTAAGGAATCCCAGAAGCCTGAGAAGGTTATCCAGGGTATGATCCAGGGACGTATCAAGAAAGAACTTAAAGAGATCTGCCTTCTTGACCAGGTATACGTAAAAGCAGAGGATGGAAAGCAGACTGTTGGCAATTATGTAGCACAGGTTGCTAAAGAGAACGGCGCTAAGATCACAATCAAGAGCTTTGTTCGTTACGAGACCGGCGAAGGTATTGAGAAGAAAGAAGAGAACTTCGCAGAGGAAGTTGCAAAGCAGATGGGCAAATAATCCATTAACTTAAGTTTTCATCATAATATTTTAATAAGTCTAAATTTAAGTATTTAAAGGCCCTGAAAGCCTTATAAACACTACGTTTCACAGTGATTATAAGGTTTTCGGGGCCTGTTTGCGTTATAGGAAAGAACGGCTTCGGCGCTCGCTTGAACTGGAAAAAGCCCACATGTTTGAGAGGCTGTGGAATATAGAAGGGATGAAAAGAAGAGATAAAATTAGCTTTATTAAAAAGATGTGATATATTAATTTAATAAACAATTTTAGAGAAAAACGTGTGTTTAGATTATAGATTTGTGTTTCGCAAATGTTGATTAAAATGATAGGAAGACAGGGGTATAATTAACGAATGGTTTAAAAAGAAAATTTGTAGGGAGATGACATAATGACACAACAGAGTATAGTTAATTCGGATGAATTGGAATTTGCAATATTTTGCATTGAAAATATTGCGGCTAAATTAGGGGTAAACGCAGAAAAGGTATATACTGCACTTACAGAGAAAAGCAGTATTTTAAATGACTATATAATTCCGGAATATGAGATACTTCATACACAAAGTAAAGAATATATAGTCAGTGATATTCTTGAGGTGATGAAAGAAAGAGGTGTTTTAAAAGGAAGCAATTAAAAAGATTCGTTACGAGAAAACAAATATGCAGATCTGTTTCAGAACCGAAGCGGCATTGAAGCAGCTACATTTTGAAGGGAGTGTTGAAGTATGACAGCTAATCCAATTTTGCTTCAGAAAAAATATGCGCGGGTAGTTTCTGCATTTGCCGAGAAAATGGGAATTTCGTTTGATAAAGCTTTAGGAATATTCTATCATTCGGAAGTATACCAATTAATGCACGATGGTGTTTCCGATATGCATTGTATGAGCGAAGGATATTTAGCAGAAGAACTTGCAATAGAATTAGGAAAGTCTGAATGATGATGAAATGATAAGAATGTTATAATATCTCTAAAGAAATGCTGACGATGTCGCCTGGTATGCGACTTTTATAACTGGAAAATATGGTATTTTATTATAAACAAGAGTGCAGAAAAGGCGGTGTAAGTATGGCTGATCAGAAATTGCTTGATGAAGTGGGAAGATATATAGACAGATATTATGAACCAGTGAAAAATGATATTAAAATGGATAAGGAAATGATATCTGTTTTTGATAAAATTACACTGTTTCGGAAGAAAAAAGCAGAAGAAAAAGCTCTTAGGGAGGAAGGGGTTCAGGAAAGCAGCAGGATAGAGGAGCCATCTCCTGAAGAATTTGATGTTTCTACCATGCGGAAGACAAAGATTGAAAAAGGCATGCCTTCTGCTATGTATGTAAATCGAAATATTGACAGTCTGATGGATCAGATGGAAGAAACCTTTTCCCAGAGACTGCTTCGTATGATTGATGAACGAGGCATGACAGATTCTGAAGCATATACCAAAGCATATGTAGACCGCCGTCATTTTTCTAAAATCCGGAAAGACGTGAACTATGTTACGAATAAGAAAACCGTACTGGCTTTTACAATTGCTTTGAGATTATCCCTGGATGAAGCAAAAGATTTATTGGCAAGCGCTGGTTTTGCATTATCCAGAAGCTCGAAAACAGACATTATAGTGGCATATTTTCTACAAAATAAGATCTATGATATGTTTGAAATCAATGAAGTATTGGATGCCTATGGACAGCCAGTATTTTGAATGAATTTAGATCATGATGTTTACATATTCAAAAATAATTCGGGTGTAATGTCACCTGACAGGCGACCAACTTGGTTGAATCTGTAGATAAAATGTGATTATCAACAATACCAGAGGCGGTAATCCTGCGAAAGGATACCATTATGGCTTAATACATAAGCCGGGATAGTGTCAAATGATCTATGAAAAACCGGGCTAGAAAAATTGGTTCAGATGAACCTTAAAAATTGCAGATATTTTGGCTCAATCACAAATTTTGTGGGATTTAGGATTCCGCTCGTAGCTACGACGGCTCATATCGAATAGTTTCAGAAAGAAATATTCGTCATCAGGA
>ONBN01000105.1 GCA_900316115.1 uncultured Eubacteriales bacterium | reverse complement strand
TTTCAGGCAGAGCTTGTTATGTAATACGTTCTTCTAATATTGACAAATCAAATGGACAAACATTGTCTGGCACAGTAACTTCGGAGCCTTTTATTCTGGAAGGCCAGACAGAAGTAAATGGTTCATGGAAAGAAATCAACAGGTTTGTAATGAGTTCTGACAATTGTAGTGGGTATATAGATTTGCCGAAGGAGGAATACGTAGGGCTTCGCATTGTGACACCTAAGACATTGCAAGGAAAATACGAATTGGAACTGGATCAATTTCGATTGGAAATAAAAGCAGATTCTCCATCATTAAAAAACTGGATCCAGAATAAGGATATACGACAGATAGCTATTGAGAATCTGGCTGCATATCGTTTATATGATAAGGATGGAAACTGGCTGAACCCATATAGCACTTCCAGTAACACTCTTTCTAAGTCTTTAGGACTGGATAAGGAGGATAAAGCACGGGAAGGGGCGTATCTGCACAGAAAAAATTGTGGAAGAACCCTCACTGTTGGAAATGAAAGGTCAGATCTGAATAAAACAAAGGTGAATGTTACAAATGATACGCTTCATTCAAAAGTTGATGTGGAATTCAGGATTCTTGCAAGAGAAATAATGCAGGGACATATTTCGGAAGAAGTATTAAAGAAAAAATCAGCAGAAACAGGAGTATTTTATGATCTGCTGCCTTTAGGCTATGTATATAATGAAAATGCAGGAGGTGGAAACTATTGATGATTATCAGGGTACTGGGCGACAGATGGTTGTTTTTCATGTGAGAAGTCTGCAGCCAGTGGGCGAAAATACGTCCTGCTATTATTACTATATCAATGGTTATGCCACTGGATTTCAGATTCAGTATACTGCATCCATCTCCTGGTCAGAACTTGCCTTTAGCAGTGAAGGTTATAACATTGTGGCATATCAGCGAGGCGATGGAAAGGAAATGGCCGGAGCTTATACAGAAAGAGGTTATGGGAATCAGAGTGATGCGGAGATTTTTCCTTTTGCAGGAAATGGTTCTTCCGATGAAGACCGTGTTCTGTATGATGTGAATGGGGATGGCAAGGTTGGTGAAAATAATACCAATTACGCATACTGCAAGGTATCTTTTCCTCAGTATACGACTATTCAGAATGGGATCACTAAGGCTGTAAAAGGCAGCAGCGGTTATTATCAGACGCAGGATGTTGTACGGCCTGATACGGATTATAGTTACAAGATCCGGTTTACCAGTTCTGATGGTGGAAAAACAAACAATCTGATTCTTCTGGATATTCTGGAAAATGCATGCTGTATTCTACAGCAAAGGGACTGAATTACAATGATACAGAGAAGATGAATATAGATGACAGCACATATTGGAGTGCTGTTCCACCGGAAGATCTTTCCAAGGTGACGGCAGTGGCTTTTGATCTGCGGAAGAAAACAGATGGAACGGATTTTGTGATGGATGGAGAAACCTCTACAGAGGTGGAGATCCTGATGCATAGCCCAGATAAGGTGCAGGAAGCGGAGTATGCATATAACAGACCTTCTTATTGGAGCACTTTTCAGGCCAATGGAAGTAAAGTGCCTCATACAGAGTTGATCAATGGAGGATGTACAGCACTGGCATTACGTGATCTTCAGGATTTTTCTATTATAAAGCAGTATGAAGGAGAAAAGGAAGATACCTGGGAGAAGATCAAACTTCCGCTTGGAGGAATCCAGTTCAAAATGTATTCCTGTACAAAAGTGAAAGAGGAAAATCATGTACATTATGGTCAGCCAGGGTCAAAGGACACCTGTTGGGGAGACCTGATCCGAACAGTAAGCAGTAATACAGACGGAGAGGTACGTTTTACCAAGTTGGATACAGGAGACTATGCAATCGTAGAAACTGCCAGCAGAACAGGTTTTAACATACTTAATAATCGCTGGTGGATCATCCATGTGGATGCTTTTACAGGAAAAGTGGATCAGCCTTTGGCATATACCACTGATGAAACCAGGTATCCGGCAGTGGATATGGAGTTTGATGGAAAAGAAGGAAAGTATACTTTATTAAATGCCAGGCCATTGCTGACAATAAGTGTGAATAAAACATGGAGGGATGATGATCAGCATGCCATCCGGCCAGCAAGGATCACTTTTGATTTGTACCGGAATGGGAAAATGTATCGGACTGCAGAGATGGAAGTCGGAACAACCGTTCAACCGTTGTTTATCAATCTGTATGTTTACGATGAATATGGAAATAATTATCAATACGAAGTCAGGGAAAGAAAAGTAGTTGGATATAAGAGCTCAGGAAATCAAACGGTTTCAGGGGGGACTGGCAATACCACAGTTTATTTCAGCAACACCCGTCAGGGAATCCTGGATATTACTAAAAAAGTTGTGGGAGGAGATACGAAGAAAAGATTTACATTCCACATACGCCTGGAACAGGCAGACGGAACTTTATATAATCCAGCAGATCAGGAGGGAAATGCAGCATCCTTTACAGTCAGAAGATATGCGAAAAATACTCAAGGGGAAGATTCTGTATATACGGACGAGTCTGTAACTATGACAGAAGCAGGTTTGTTGGATGTAGGAGTTTCTGATGGAGAGAAGGTGCGTATCCTGGATCTTCCGGGTGGCATCCGTTATAAAGTGACAGAAGAAACAGAAAAATATACTTCTGTTCTGACGGGTGATACTGAGGGAACAATTGGTAGATATAATGCTCCTGCAGCCAGTGTTTCCTGTACAAATACAGTGCAGCCGGTTTGCTTTTCTATTCCAGTGGAAAAGAAGATTACCGGAGAGCCGGTGCCGGAAGGAGAAGAAAAGGAATTTACCTTTATTCTCGAAGGAAAAGCGGATGAAAGTACCCAGACGCTGCCACCAATGCCGTCTGATGTCCAGGATGGTAAATGTAAGGTAAAGATCACCGGTGCAGGAAAAGCAAGTTTCGGAGAAATCCAGTATACTTCTTCCGGAACCTATGAATACACCGTCACAGAGGAAATCGGAACAGAAAAAGGCTACACCTATGATGATCATGTATA
>ONBN01000094.1 GCA_900316115.1 uncultured Eubacteriales bacterium | reverse complement strand
ACCTGAGCGTACCGCGAAACCTTGCTCGCGATCTTGCCGAAGCCCGTCTTTCGCTGCGGTGTGATCTTCAGTTCGATCACCGCCCGCACGCTCTTATCGTTTTTCTTCATCTTGCCTCCCTTGGAAGTTGGCGCGAATTATACCATATCGGGTTGATTGTCGGGAGGGGATTTGATACAATCCGCGCATCATTTTAAAAGAAGGGAGAAATCACATGAAGAAACTGATCATGACTGCTTTGCTGGTTGCGACGGCCGGGCTTTTCGCCGAGGACAAGGTCGCCATCAAGTTTGAGCTGCCGGCGCCCCATTCGAGCGGTACGCCCAAGGAGGTCAAGAGCGACAACCTGGAGCCGGATCCCGGCCCCGGCAAGGGGGCACCGCATGGTAAAAAGAGGCATCTGTTTATGCTGCATGGGAAGGGGATAGAGCCTGAAGGCTATATCCGCGCCGGCATTCACCCGCTTTCCTGCCATGAAAAAGGAAAGATCCTTAGTCAGGAACAGGATCCTGGGTTCCGGAACACATATTGGATAATAATGCATTATCCAATATGGTGGACACAAATGATCAGTGGATCCGTGAGCGAACAGGAGTGGAAAGACGACATATTGTATGGCAGGAAACAACTGCCAGGATGGCTGCAAAGGCAGCACAAAGAGCACTGGAGCAGGCCCAAGTGGATCCGGAAGAAGTTGATCTGATCCTTGTGGCAACCATTTCAGGTAATGAGATCCTTCCCTGTACAGCTTGCAGTGTGCAGGAGATGCTGGGGGCAGTTCGAGCCACCTGTTTTGACCTGAACAGTGCATGTACAGGATTTCTTTTTGCACTGAACACAGCACAGGCATATCTGAATAGCGGCATCTACCGGAATGCGCTTGTGATCGGGGCAGAAAGCCTTTCCAATCTTACTAATTGGAAAGACCGGGGAACCTGTATTTTATTTGGAGATGGTGCAGGAGCAGTTTTCCTGGAGGCAGATGAGAAGAGCAGATATGCACAGGTCACTCATTCAGAAGGGGAGAAGGGCAGAGCCCTCACTTGCAGCAGCAGAAACCAAAAGCAGTATGTGGAACATCCGGATGCACAGGAAACCTACATGGAGATGGATGGCAGAGAGGTATTTAAGTTTGCTGTGTCTTGTGTGCCACAGGTGATCCGGGAGCTTTTGGAAAAGGAAAAGCTTTCAGGGGAAGAGATAAGGTTTTATATTTTGCATCAGGCTAATATAAGAATTATTCAGTCTGTGGCAAAAAGACTTGGAGAAGCTGAAGAAAAATTTCCTGTAAATATTCAGGAATATGGCAATACTTCCGGGGCAAGCGTCCCTATTCTTTTGGATGAACTGAATCGGAAAGGATGTTTCAAGGCAGGAGATAAGCTGGTCTTGGCGGCTTTTGGAGCCGGACTGTCTTATGGAGCAAGCCTGCTGGAGTGGAAATAAAAAATAACGAGGAGAAAAGAACATGTTAGAAAGAATTAAAGAAATCGTAGCAGAATCATTGGGAACAGAGGCAGGAACATTAACAGAGAGCACGTCCTTTAAAGAGGATCTGGGAGCTGATTCACTGGATCTTTTTGAAATGGTTATGGCTCTGGAAGAGGAATTTAATGTGGAGATTCCTACAGAAGACCTGGAAGGAATCCAGACAATCGGAGATGTGGAAGCTTATATCCAGAACCGGGAAAAGTAAGAGGCAATATTGAAAAAAGTAAACAGTATTGTGAAAGCAAAGGACAGTGTTATGAAAACAAAAGTTACAGATTTACTTGATATACAATACCCTATTATACAGGGGGGAATGGCCTGGGTGGCCGAGCATCATCTGGCAGCCGCTGTATCAGAGGCAGGAGGCTTCGGTATTATTGGAGCAGCCAATGCACCGGCACAGTGGGTGCGGGAGCAGATCCGGCTGGCAAAAGAGAAAACAGATAAACCATTCGGGGTAAATGTAATGCTGATGAGCCCTTATGCAGATGAGGTTGCGCAGGTGATCGCAGAAGAGGGTGTAAAAGCAGTTACCACAGGTGCCGGAAATCCGGAAAAATATATGGAGATGTGGAAAAAAGCAGGGATCCGCGTGATCCCGGTAGTTGCCTCTGTGGCACTGGCTAAACGTATGGAGCGGTGTGGGGCAGATGCAGTGGTAGCCGAAGGATGTGAGTCCGGAGGCCATGTGGGAGAGACAACCACCATGGCACTGGTGCCCCAGGTAGCAGATGGGGTACAGATCCCGGTGATCGCAGCAGGCGGTATCGGTGACGGCCGTGGGATCGCAGCAGCATTTATGCTGGGAGCACAGGCTGTACAGATGGGAACCTGTTTTGTAGCAACAACTGAATGCCAGGTGCATCAGAATTATAAAGATATGATCCTGAAAGCAAAAGATATAGATACAAGAGTGACTGGACGTACTACAGGGCATCCGGTGCGGGCACTGAGAAATCAGATGACCAGAGAATATCTGAAAAAAGAGGCTGAGGGCGCACCTTTCGAGGAACTGGAGCAGCTTACACTGGGAGGCTTGCGAAGAGCAGTAACAGAGGGAGATGTGAAAAACGGAAGCGTTATGTCCGGACAGATCGCAGGACTTATAAAAGAAGAAATGAGCTGCAAGGATCTGATCCAAAAGCTGATGAAGGAGACGGAAACTCTTTTGAAAGGAACTGCAGTTTATGAGTAGGATCGCATTTATATTTCCCGGCCAGGGAGCTCAGAAAGCAGGAATGGGAAAAGATTTTTATGAAAAATATCCGGCTTCTTCCAGGGTATTTGAACAGGTGTCCCGCTGGCTGGATCTGGACATGCCACAGCTTTGCTTTGAAGAAAATGATAAACTGGATCTTACCGAATATACACAGGCAGCACTTTTAACAGCCTGTCTTGCCATGGAAAAAGCAGCAGAAGAA
>ONBN01000060.1 GCA_900316115.1 uncultured Eubacteriales bacterium | reverse complement strand
CCATCAGGCCTGCCTTCCTTTCTTGCGAAGCATCATTACAATTACCACCGGTGCACCGAAAATGGAAGTTACAGTACTGATATTCAGTTCCAGTGGTGAGAACGCCATCCTGGCGATCAGGTCACACATCATACAGAACACTGCTCCTCCCAGGAAAACTCCGGGGATCACCACAAGTGGCTTGGCTGTTTTCAGCGCCAGCTTAACCAGATGGGGAACTGCAATACCTACAAAGGAAATCGGTCCTGCAAAAGCAGTTACACAACCGGAAAGGATACTGGATAAAAGGATCAGTGCGATCTTAAACACCTTAATATTCACACCCATGCTCTGTGCGTAGGCTTCTCCCAGCTGAAATGCACCAATTGGCTTTGCCATGAAAAACAGAATCACAAAGGTAATCCCTATGATAATGGCAGAAACCTGTACATTGCTCCAGCTCATACCGGAAAAGCTTCCCTGAGACCATCCATGAAGGTTTACAATATCAGAATCCTCTGCAAAGGTGATCACAAAATCCGTGATTGCAGAACAGATATATCCGATCATGATACCGGCTACCAGAAGTGTTGCCATACTGTGCAGCCTTCTGGAAAAAAGAAGGATAAAGGCCACAGATAACAGGGAACCGATAAACGCAGCCACAACCAGCGTGTAAGAAGAAATCACATGGAATCTCTGAAGGAAAAAGATCATGGTCAGTGCAACCATCATCTTGGCTCCTGAAGAAATACCAAGTACAAAGGGTCCTGCTATAGGATTTGCAAAAAAGGTCTGTAACAAAAATCCTGAAAGGGAAAGCCCCCCTCCCAGGATGGCTGCCATCAGTATCCTGGGAAGACGGATCTTCCAGATAATATTGTATTCTGTAGCGTCTCCGCTTTTTGTAAAAATGATCTTGAAAATGTCCGGAACAGAAATATGTACGCTTCCTGTGTTGATATTCAGCACTGTGATCAGACAAAACGCAAGGGTAAGTCCGATAAAAACTGCTGCATACCTGGAACGTCTCCGGAAATTTTCCAGATGAAAGCTTGTATTTTCCATTGATTTCTCCATCAGCTTACCTTTGTAAGGAAGGTCATATCCTTCTCATCCCCATCAGTGAGCATCAGGTGAACATCCTTGATCAGCTCTCCTACAATGTCTGTAGCCTGGTACAGCTGTTTGCCTGTGCACCACACATTGCCGTCTTTTACTGCCTTGAAATCTGCAAACAGATCGCTTTTTGCAAGAAGATCGTCAATGCTTGTAATAGGGCTGTCAATGGATGCATTATAAATAAGGTAGTCTGTATTCACCGCCTGATTATAGAATTCCTCCATGGTAAGACGCACAGAAGACCCTGTTCCTTCCGTATTCTTCAGGTCAGGGAAAATATATCTGCCCCCTGCGATCTCGATCATCTTGGGAATATAGTCATCACTGGTACGTACTACAGCAGATCCGTCTGTGTTGATATAGAAATAAGCAACTGTCTTCTCAGTATTTGTAAAGCCGCTTAAATCCTCAATCACCTTTGCCTGCTCCTCAAAGAAAGCTTCTGCTTCTTTTTCTTTCCCAAGAAGTACACTGTAAAGCTTCACCCACTCTGTTCTTCCAAGAGGATGACTTTCATAACTGGAGTGATCGATCATAACCGGGATCCCCAGCTCTTTGATCATCTCAGCCACCTTTGGAGAATGAAGGATCATGGTAGATTCAATAGCAAGATCACAGTCCTCATTGATCAGAAGCTCATAATCCGGTTCATCATATTTTCCTGCAAAAAGGATCTTTCCATCTTCCATAGCCTGAGCTGCATCATCCACATACCAGCCGGAGGCCTGTGTGCCTGAAAGGCGGATGCTGTCCAGCCCGTCAATGGCATTAAACAGAGCCATGGCTGAAGTTGCAGCCAGGTAGATCCTGGAAACCGGCTTCTGGATCACTGCAATGCTTTTGTCCATATCTGCCGGTGCTTCTTTTCCTTCCGGAACAACCAGAAACTGTCCGTCATCTTTAATATCGATCAGTGCATATCCATCATTGTAATAAAATACATGGAAGCACTGTGCATATTTCAGTTCCATTTCTGATTCAAAGGTAAGCCCCGGGATCTGTGGAGCCTCGTCTGTAAAATCACTGTCCTGTGCTGTGCTTTCTGTGTCTGCAGAAGTATCCTCTGCCATTACAGGCATGCTCACAGCCGTACATGCCATAACAGCGGTAAGCATTGCAACACATATCCGCTGTTTTATTCTTTTATTAAACATGGTTTTTCCTCTCTTTTATCCGCTGTTATTTCACATCAAAGATTGCCTTATAAACTTCTTCCCATTCTGTTACTGCTTCCTCATTCTCCTCATCAGCAGAACGGTCTACAATAAATGGGATCTCAAGAAGGGCAAAGCGCTGGGCAGTACTCTGAAGCTCTTCTGTTTTTGCATCCACATCCTCTTCTGTCTTTGGAAGGATATCAGATGGCAGGATTGCAAGAGTACACTGGCTCTTCAGCATGGTCTTATAATCCAGATCTGTATAAGCGCCTGTGCTTTCTGTTGTACCTGCTTCCACAGCAGATGTCAGATTCTCAGGAAGCTCCGTAAGATCTGATCCTACAGCGGTAATCTTATCTGTAAGTCCCAGCTTATCCATGGAATTGGCTGCATTTGCAGAATCTACATAGGTTTTCTCTACAGGCTTCTTGATCAGGATCACATCCTTGTCAAGGCCAGCCGGAATATCTGCATCTTCCGGAATGATCAGATATTTGATCACATTTCCCATGTACAGCTTCTCGATCTTATCCCCTGTGGATTCTACAGGAGCAGAAGAAGCGCCCTCTTCATCAGAAGCTGCAGAAGCAGATCCTGATTCTTCGTCAGAAGCAGTCTGAGCAGATGCTGCTGGCTCTTCTTCATCGGAAACAGCTGTTGCATCTTCGGTATTCTCTGTATTTTCTTCTTCAGCAGATTCTTTTGTACGGGAAGTACCGGAAGTCATATCTACTTCAAGAAGTGTAATATCATTTTCATAATGATATACTTTCAGGTATTTTGCGTGTTCCAGGGTTGTCTCATCTTTGTACTCAAGTCCTGTGATCTCCGGTGCCTTATCGTCCAGCTTTTTATTTCCAGTGGAAACCATGCTGTCTGCGGAAGATGGATTCTCCTTATCACTGTCGCTTTTCTTATCTGCCCCATTCAGATATACAAAAATGCTGTATTTGATCTCGTGAGGTACAGACATCCTTGTGGTCATACCGATAATGGTATTGTTTTTATTTAAAGCTACAGGAATGACAAATGTGGAACCACCGCCACTGTGATCCGGATAATACATGTTTCCGTTCGCCTTTACATAGCCATAAGCATCACTGCCGAAAGTAATGGTAGCATATGCCTGGCCTCCTGTAATGGAAACCTTGCTGCAGGTGATCTGAACCTTTCCTGTACCACCGGACCAGGAAAACTTATCCGGTGTATAGGATCCATCTTTCAGGCCTGTAGAGCTGTCAACCTTGGAAGTTCCACCACTAAGATCGGATTCATATTTGGACTCTTTGTCCACATCCTTGCCCGGAGTCTGTGTCTGGTTGTTTTTATTATTATTCTTGTTATTGTTTTTGTTGTTGTTTTTGTTATTGGTGTTATTATTCTTGTTACTGTTGGTATTATTGTTGTTATTGTTCTGGTTGCCGTTTGTATTGTCCTTATTGGGATTGGATGGATCCTCCGGTGTATCCAGATCTGCGATCTTTTCCAGGGTACTGGAATTAAAGGTAAGGATACGGTCATACCAGCGGTTATATTTCTTGGAATGTGCTGCTACTGCTATACCTGTATCCAGTGCAGAAACAGGAACCGGATACGTATATTTGCCTTCTGCATTTACAGTAAACGGAATCCAGGTAGAACGGTCTGCCTTGTCTGCCTCATCCATAGTTCCCATAAACAGGTAATCATAACCTTCTCCGCTAAGTGTAAGAATAGCAGTCATAACCCCATCTCTGGAAGTAAGCTGGCAATCTACAACACGGAACATAAATGCACTGGAGGTAACATTGAGCTTATATACCCCATTTGGGATAGCCGGAGCCGGTGTCTGAGTTGGTTCCGGTGCTGGAACCTGGGTAGGCTCTGGAGCAGGGATCTGGGTTGGTTCCGGTGCCGGGATCTGAGTTGGCTCCGGGATAGCTGTTGGCTCAGGTGATGCATCCGATACAGTGATGGTACAGTCTTTTGCTGTGTACCACTTGATCTCTCCTCCGTTGTTACTGTTTCCAGGAACAACATAAAGGGTCTGATTTTTCATTTCTGCAGGAACATCAAAAGTAAAGCGGAAAGTACCGTCTGTATCTGCGGTTCCTGTAATGACTTTTGATTTATCTGCATCTTCCTTTTTCCCTACATACAGTCTGTCAAAAACACTGTCATTGCCTTTCAGCAAAATGGTGATCTTATCTTCTGCTGCTGAATAATCGACAATGCTGGAATTGAACTCTTTATCCTTGAAGATATCTTCCTCTTCCGGGTTCTGGGACTCGTCCGCTGCTTTCTTTTTATCCGTATCTGTGTTCTTTACAGTTTCGTTTTTGATCTCTTCTTTTGTGTCTTTTTTCTCAGTCTCTTCTTTTGATTCTGTTTCCTGACTCTTAGATGGTGTTTCTGTAAGAACTGGTGATGGTGTTGGCGAAACAGATATCTCCGGTATTTCTGATGGCTGCGGTGCCTCTGAAACAGCCGGGATCTGATTATCTGCCTCCTGATTCTCACCAAAAGCTGCCACTGCAGGAGTTACAGACATGGCAGCAGTTAAAAAAAGTGCAAGAAATCTTGTGGAATTGCGTTTCATATGATTCTCCTCTGTTAAACAGGAATCTGCCCTGCAACTCATTGCGACACACAATGCTTCACAGGACAGTCTTCCATATCTATATTTGTTGTTTAACTGTAACTGAACAGCTTCCTCACAGTTACGTTTATTTTACTTTCACAGTACAGGTTGCTTTCTGCTTTCCTACTGTAACTGTGATCTTTGCAGTTCCTTTTTTCAGGGCTTTTACTTTTCCATTGGAATCTACAGTTGCCACTTTCTTGTTGCCGGACTTAAAGGATGCTTTCTGTCCGGTTGTCTTTGGAGTGGTTGTAACTTTTAATTTTGCAGACTTGCCAGCCTTTAAGGTAAGAGTGCTCTGTACCTTTACGCTGGTGCATGGGTCTACAACAGATACCTTCACTGTAGCCTTCTTGCCGTCTGCTGTCACTGTAACCGTAGCTGTACCGGCTTTCTTTGCGACGATCTTACCTGTCTGATCTACTGCTGCTACATTCTTATTGGAAGATTTCCATTTCAGGGTTGTAGTTGCGCCTGACGGATTCACTGTGTAAGAAACATAAGACTGAGTCCCCTTATTCATGGTAAGGGCAGATTTTTTCATCTTCAGGGATTTTACCTTTACTGCTTTTTTGGTAACTGTTACAGTAATGGTCTTTACCTTAGATCCGGCTGTTACAGTGATCTTTGTCTTACCGGCTGCTTTGGCTGTGATCTTACCGGCACTGTTTACTGTAGCAACAGACGGATTCTGTGAAGTATAAACTACCTTGTCTGTAGTATTTGCAGGTGCTGCAATGGCACTGAATGTTCTGGATGCTCCGGCCTTTAAGGTAAGCTTGGATACGGAAACCTGCAGGGAAGTTGCTGCAACGGTTGCAGGAGCCGGTGTCTCAGTTGGTGCCGGTGCCTCATTCAGTGTTACATGAAGAGTATAGGCGATCTCATGAGCCATGCTCATACCTGTGGTCACTGCAAGGATCTTTACATCTTCATTCAGATCGATAGGAATCTTATATGTAATACCGGAAGCATTCTCTGTACCGTTAAATAACTGACTGTTTGCTTTTACATAAGCATATTTCTTACTGCTGAAAGTAATATCAGCAAAAGCCTTGCCATTTACAACACTTACCTGTGGGCAGGTAATGGTAACTTTTCCTGTACCGCCTGTAGCAGTGAAATTCTCCGGTGTATAAGTTCCATCCGGGAGTACTGTGCTGTTGTCTACAGGATCTGTAGTTGCTGCAATAAGCTTGGATGAATTGAAAGTGATAGTTTTATCTTTCCAACCACTCTTACTGGAATGTGCGGCAACATTGATAACCTTATCCAATCCGGAAACTGCAAACGGTCCAAATACATACTGATCCTTGTCATCATCTGATTTTGTTACAGATGAATAATCCATCTGATTTGCAGTATCTGTCTCTGCTGCCTCTGCAGTCCCAAAATACAGCTTATCCCATCCACTGCCGGAAAGAGTAAGTGTAGCCACCATTACTCCATCTTTATCACTGTATAAACTAGCTGCTACTGCACGGAACATACCTCCGCCACAGGTAACCCCCGGTGCATCTGCATCTGAAAAATCAAATGTATAATAGCCCTGTGCTGCAACAGTTCCCGGATTTTCTGCATCCTCAGCCACAGGTGCTGCCTCATCCGGATAAGCGGTAAACTCGCCATCCAGCACATCAGAGGTCACTTCTGCCTGATCTATAAACTGACCAAAATCCTCTACTGCTTCTGTGTCCCCGGACACATCGAAAACCTCATCCTCTGTCACATCCTGCACTTCTGCTGCCAGATCTTCCCCAAGTACAGGAAGCACGCTTCCTGTTGTCATTGCAGCGCAAAGAAGCATTGCAAGGATACATTTTCTTTTTTTCATGATCTTTTATCCTCCTGTTATTTTAAATTCTTTTGAATGCAGACATGTACTGCTGTACAAAAAAGAAGCCTGCTCCGGCTTGGAAACAGGCATCACAATTACTCATATCATCATATGCATCATAAAAAAAGCATACATAATACAATAATACAAGGAAATGTAATGAATCGCTTTCGTCGGAAGCTTCCATCTTCAGCATTTACAGCAGGTTTCCTGGCTCACAGATCAACAGATATCCGCACCTTCTCAAGAAATTATCTCTTCCAGACATCCACCTGGATCCTGGCCTGTTCTCAATGGTTCCTGCAGTATCCTCCCTGCTCACAGTGACCGGATCGTTCAGGACTCCCACCTGATTCCCTTTAACAGCCATAGCTGCTGCTCCTGGCTGACACTGTAAACGGTCTTTATTCATTTCCTGTATTATAGCAAAAGCATTTTTTTAAATCAATACGATTTCCTTTAAATTTGTGAAAAATCAAACATTCTTTTTCACTGTCCATATCAAACATTTATTATAGATCAGCTAATATAATGACTGCTGCAGATCTCCTCTGTTTCCAGCAGATTTCCCTCTCCGTCGTACACGTGGCGGTAGGTTTTATAGCTTTGTGCATCCAGCTGCTGGGTAGTGACCTTTACTGTGTTGGAATTGGTCTTTGTGCCGTAAATCTTAACATTTACAGAACCATCTGCATAAGCGGCTGAGATCCGGATAGGATAATCTGTATTATTACAGAATTGAAAATCAGGATCCCCCCAGGAAACAGCTGCATCCAGACCTGCCGGCACATAGTCCACTCTTCCTGAGTGGTTGCTGCGCTTTACAATTTCCAGGTCTGCGTACAGGCATGCATCAAACAAGGTGGTAGAAACCTGGCAGATCCCGCCACCCAGGCCTTCTGCATGCTGTCCGTTTACAAAAACTCCTGCAGACTTGTATCCTCTTTCTGCAGTACGTTCCCCTAAGGTATCATTATAGGAAAAGATCTCTCCTGGCATCAGCTCGATCCCGTCGATTGCTTTTGCAGCAAGTGTAAGATTGGTGATACGGTTCTCTGTGCCTCCGCCATAAGTATTATAACTGCCCAGCACATCCCTGTACACACGGCTGGTCAGATCTCCGGTTGTCACTTCCGGGCGGGTCTGCTCAAAGGCCACTGTGACTACACTGCCTTCTTCTGCCTGTCTGTATTCCTTTATCGCCTGGGAAACATCAAAGGATACCCCTGTCTGGGAGGGAACGATCTCATAATCGTTGTTTTCATCCATGTATGCATCTTCCGGCTCTTTATAGATCTGCTTATAATAAGCCTTAAAATCAGGTTCCTCTGGTGTTACGCTGATCTTTGCACACTGGATCTGCGTATCAAGATCCAGGCTTTCTACAGCACTTAAGATCTGTTCCTTCAAAGCATCTGTGTCTGCCTTAACGCCGGTCCTGCCCTTCTTTATGATCAGACTGTCTTCTGTGATCCGGCACACAGGCTGCACCACTGTATCCACCTTTTCAATCTCCATATAGGAAACCACGGAAGATACTGCCTCCGGATGCGTAACCTTTGGAAGAAGGGTGATCTCTTCTGCCTTGCTATCCATCATCAGCCGTATCCTGTCCAGACCTCTTTTGTACCAGGCGCCATGGCCAAGCTGATAGGCCTGATCCACCACTTTCCCCGGATCCATGCCAAGCATAGGAAAAATATAAGCCTGATATACCTGGTCTGACAGATTCACCTGAATGGCTTTGTCCTCATAATTTTCTTTGTAGTCTGCCAGGATCGCTTCCCTGGCCTGGGCTTTTGTCATTCCCTGAATGGAGATCCCATTCACCTGCACATTTTTCCAGATCACAGAATCCTTTAAAAGCCCGCACCAGATAAGATACAATACGGCTGCCAGAAATACTGCAGCCGCTGTAATACATAAAGCTTTTTTTGCTTTTCTTTTCATATGTGAATCACCGTCTGGCAAGCTCCCGGGTAATGTCCTCCCAGGTAACACCCTTCTCCACCATTAATACCATTGCGTGATACAGGAAATCAGAAATCTCATATTTGATCTCTTCTTTGTCCGGGTTCTTTGCAGCAATGACGATCTCCGTACATTCCTCTCCCACTTTTTTAAGGATCTTGTCAATCCCCTTATCAAAAAGATAATTGGTATAAGAGCCCTCCTTTGGATGCTGCTTCCTGTCCATGATCACATCATATACATCCTGGAATACATGAAGGGGATTGGTATCGTCATATTCCTTTTTCATAAGAGGCTGGAAGAAACAGCTTCTGCTGCCTGTATGGCAGGCTGCCCCTACCTGATCCACCTTTGCAAGAATGGTATCATTGTCACAGTCAAGTGTAAGAGACTTTACATACTGGAAATGACCGGAGGTAAGTCCCTTTGTCCAAAGCTCATTTCTGCTCCTGCTCCAGTAAGTCATCCTGCCTGTCTTTAAGGTGGTATTAAAGGCCTGCTCATTCATGTAAGCAACCATCAGTACCTCATCTGTCTTATAATCCTGGACAACCACAGGGATCATCCCGTCACTGTTCAGCTTAAACTCACTCCAGGCAATACTGCTTTCGTAAGTATTTACCGGAATGCCAAGGCTTTTGCAGCTATCCTTAAAAGCTAACAGATCCCGGTCTGTATTGCTTACAAAGGCACCGGAAACACCACTTACCGCATCTGACCCAAGAAGCTGTGTAAGCTTACTTTCATCCTGCTCATCTGTATGAAGGATCACCGGAACAGAAGAAACCTGTGCAATCTGATCCTGTACAGGATCAAGGGCAAGCACTGCAGATGCATAAGTCTCGATCAGTTCTTTATTTGCAGTAAATTCTTCTATGGAAGAAATACATACAACCATCTTCTCTTTTCCAAAGCGTTTGGAAACCTCTTCTAGAAGCTCTACATTGCTCTGCTTTGAAAAGTTCAGCACAGCACAGGCACAACCTGCGTAGATCAGCTTTTTTACATCTTCCATACGCTTGATATTGCCGGCAGCCATTACCGGGACTTCAGAAGCTGCACAGATGTCCCGGATCTTGCCAATGGCCTTGTCATGCTCTTCATCCTGAGAAGAAAAGTCAAATACAAGAAGCTCATCTCCACCGTTGTCACTGTAAAATCTTGTCAGCTTTTCCACATCTCCGTCGCCTAAAAGATTTCTCTGTCCAAAACCGGTTACTGCCTTTTCAGACTGAAGATAAAGGCAGGGTATCATTCTTTTTTTCATGATCGTTGTTTATTCTCCTTTTTTATAGGCTTCCTTTTGTAGATAAAACATCTGTAATACGCGGATCAAAAGATACCGCCATATCCAGGGCTTTTGCAAAGCTTTTAAACATAGCCTCTGCCATATGGTGGCTGTTCCCTGGTGTAAGCACCTTGATATGAAGGTTCATCTGGGCACTGTAGGAAACTGCATAGAAAAATTCACGTACCATCTCTGTGGACATAGCCCCGATCTTCTCTGTTGGGAACTGTGCGTCCCAGGAAAAATACGGCCTGCCACACAGGTCTACTGCACAAAGCACCAGAGTCTCATCCATAGGAAGGATAAAGCTTCCGTACCTGCGGATCCCTTTTTTGTCTCCCACTGCTTCCCGGATCACTGTGCCAAGAACGATCCCTGTATCTTCGATGGTATGATGATCGTCCACCTCCAGATCTCCCTGCACACGCAGTTCAAGATCAAAAAGGCCATGTCTTGTAAATCCATCCAGCATATGGTCAAAAAATCCGATGCCAGTGGAAATATCTGAAACTCCGGTTCCGTCCAGATTCAGCTTCATCTGGATCTGTGTTTCTTTTGTATTCCTCTGTGCTGAAGCCTCTCTTATCATAATGAATCCTCTTTGTCTTCCTTTTCAAAACGAACTGCAATGGAATTGGCATGTGCAGTCAGCTGTTCAGCAGTTGCAAACTGTACAATATCCTTATGGATCTCCTTTAATGCTTCTCTGGAATAATATACAATACTTGATTTCTTAATGAAATCATCCACAGAAAGTGCTGAGAAAAACTTGGCTGTACCATTGGTAGGAAGTACATGGTTAGGACCTGCAAAATAGTCTCCCAAAGGCTCAGAGCTGTACTCTCCGATAAAGATGGCTCCTGCATTACGGATCTTCATCATAACCTCAAATGCATTTGCAGTTACGATCTCCAGATGCTCGGAAGCGATCTCATTGGCAGCTTCGATCGCTTCATCCATATCCTCTGCGATCAGGATATAACCAAAATTCTCCAGGGATTTCTCAATGATCTCTCTTCTTGATAATACCTTCAGATATCCTTCGATCTCTGTCTGAACCTTTTCTGCCAGTTCTGTGCTTGTGGTAATCAGGATGGCAGATGCCATTTCATCATGCTCTGCCTGGGACAGAAGGTCTGCAGCCACATAATGTGGATTGGCTGTATCATCTGCAAGAACAAGGATCTCACTTGGACCAGCAACTGAATCAATGCTTACATGGCCATATACAGCCTTTTTCGCAAGTGCAACAAAAATATTGCCAGGTCCTACGATCTTATCTACTTTAGGGATGCTCTCTGTACCAAAAGCCATAGCTGCGATCGCCTGGGCGCCACCGGCCTTATAGATCACATCTGCACCTGCTTCCCTTGCAGCAACCAGAGTAGTAGGATAAACCTTCCCATCCTTTCCAGGAGGTGTGCACATAACAATATTGGGAACTCCTGCAACCTTGGCAGGAACAATATTCATCAGTACAGAAGAAGGATAAACGGCCTTGCCTCCTGGCACATAAACACCTACTCTGTAAAGAGGTGTTACCTTCTGTCCAAGCATGATGCCGCTTTCTGAGCTTGTAAACCAGCTGTTCTGTCTCTGTTTCTCATGATATGTACGGATATTTACCAGAGCCTTACGGATCACTGCAAGAAGTTCCGGATCCACCTGCTCATAGGCTTCCTTTATCTCTTCTTCTGTTACCTTTATATTCTCTGCAGTAATATCTGCCTTGTCGAATTCTTTTGTATATCCAAAAAGAGCCTGATCCCCCTCCTGCTTTACCTTATCCAGGATCTGGGCAACTGCTGTCTCATACTTGCCATAGCTGGAAGGGCTTCTTTTTAAAAGGTTCTCAAGAATGTCTTTCGTTGATTCTTTTGTTAATGTTACTGTACGCATTGATTTATCATTTCCTTTCCCATCAGATCACTTTACGCAGGTCATCGATCAGCTTGCGGATCCGTTCATCTTCCATTTTCATGCTTACCTGGTTTACTACCATCCTGGCAGACAGAGGGCATACCTCTTCCAGTACCTTCAGTCCATTCTCACGAAGGGTGCTTCCAGTCTCTACAATATCCACGATCACCTCAGACAGGCCTACAATAGGAGCCAGCTCAATGGAGCCGTTCAGCTTGATGATCTCCACAGTCTGATGCTTTTTGTTATAGAAATAATCCTTTGCGATCACCGGATATTTGGTGGCAACACGGATCAGCTGGTTGGAATCCAGAAGCTCCCTTGCGCTTTCAGGTCCGCATACGCACATCCTGCAGGCACCAAACTTCAGGTCCATAACCTCATAAAGCTTCCTGCCTTCTTCCATAATGGTATCCTTGCCTACAATACCAATATCAGCAGCACCATATTCTACATAGGTTGGCACATCCGGTCCCTTTGCAAGGAAAAATTTAAGTTTCAGGTCTTCATTTACAAAGATCAGTTTCCTGGAATCCTTATCACGCATCTCCTCACAGGTAATACCGATCTTCTCAAACATATCCATAGTCTTTGATGCAAGGCGCCCTTTTGTCAGGGCAAATGTCAGATATCTCACAGCTTTAGTCCTCCTTCCTGGGTCTGAGCGCCACGTTTATTCCCTGGCTGCGAAGCTTCTGCGCCTTACGGATCGCTTCTTCACGCTCTCCGGGGCCATATGTGATCACTTCCTCTTCATCCTCCACAGGGATCTGCAGCTTTTGTCTGGAAAGAGCAGATAAAAGACTGTCTACTACAATGGCAAATCCAATGGATGGTGCTGCTTTTCCGAAATGCTTCAGAAGGTCATTATACCGTCCGCCCTTTACCAGCGGCTCTCCTGTACCATAGGTATAAGCCTGGAAAATAATGCCTGTATAATAATGATACTTGCTGAGCATTGCAAAATCAAAGGAAATATATTTCTCATAGCCATAAATCTTCAGGATCTGGTAGATCTCCTCCAGCCTTGCCACAGCCTGAAGGGCTTTGGGATCCTGAGTAAGGGCTTTTGCCTTCTCAAGAACATCTGCAGAACCAAACATACGTGGCAGCTGTGCCAGGGCATTTCCTACCCTCTGGTCAATGCCAAGCCGTTCTACCAGTTCTTCCACGCCGAAATAATTCTTCATGGAAACAAGGCTGCGAAGCTGTTCCTCATCCTCAGGACTCATCCCTGTCTGCTCAAGAAGGGAGCGGAAATAATCTACCTGTCCTACACTTACCTGAAAGTCTGTAAGACCGGAGGCAAGAAGACACTCCACAGTCATAGCCAGAAGTTCTGCATCTGCTTCCGGAGAATCGTCTCCCATACGCTCCACACCCATCTGGGTAGACTCCTTTAACCTGCCCTGATAGCTGGAATTATTAATAAAGGTATTGCCTGTATAGCAAAGGCTTACCACTTCTTTCTCCGGGGAAAAATAGGTGGCACAAGCTCTGGATACAGACGGGGTAAAGTCAGGACGCAGCACAAGGGTGTTGCCTTCCCTGTCAAAAAATTTATACAGATCCTTGGAAGGGATAGTACCTACCTCTCTGCTGAACACCTCAAAATATTCAAAACCGGGAGTCTCAATATCCTCATAGCCGTATCTGCGGAATACACAGTGCAGTTTCTCCTGCAGGCTCCGTTTCTGGCTGCATTCACCATTATATATGTCCCGGACTCCCTCCGGTGTGTGAAATATACGCTGCATCTTTTATTTACCTCCCATTTATGCATTCACATGATGTACGCTCCAATGTATGTACTGCCTGGAGCATGGTATATATCTTTACACTTTAGTATGCTACCATGGTAGCATACTGCCATACGAAACAATCAAGATTATAAAGGATTTCCCATAGGTTGTCAATCCCGTAATTGAAGATCCTTTTGGATCCCTTCCAGATAAGGAACAAGAAAACCGCTTTTCCTTGGAAGATAATATTCCTGGCAAAGCTCCTCATCCCGGAAGCTTTTCCTTCCGCCCTCTTCCATCCGGTTCCAGAAAACCAGCAGCTCCCGAAGAGGCAGATAATAAAAAACGTCTCTGGAGCTGAAGAAAATAAGAAAGAATGCAATGCCCCCCTGCTTTTCAAAATCCTTCATGAACTCCACCTGATGGGGATGGATATTTGCCAGAGGAAAGGTATGGGCACAGCATTCTTTTGCATCGAAGCAGACAGGGATCCCCTGTACTGCTCCTATATAATCTACGGTACTTCTCTGGTCAAAATAGGCCAGTGTAATATGGCGGCTGTCCTTATCCATCTTTACAGGTGTGATAGGTGTGGGGATCTTCTGGATCAGTGCCAGGCCCTTTTCCCTGTATTGCTCGTTTGTCCTGTTCACAAGGTCCTCCAGGGTAGATCCCCGAAGGCCTCTGCTGTTCCAGGTTGCCATCTTTTGTCCTCCCCTTTAGTTTACCAGCTTTATGGAAGGATAATATCGGAGCACAGCCTTACCTACGATCTGGTCAAAGCGGACATAGGTATTCTGCCAGTATCTGGAGTCTTTGGAATTATTCCTGTTGTCTCCCAGCATAAAGTAACAATCCTCAGGAACCTGATAGGGGCCGAAACTGCCTTTCATGGTCTCAGGGATAAAAGAATCATCCAATGGTGTGTCTGAACCATCAATATAGACCTTGCCATCCCGGATCTCCACAGTCTCGCCAGGAAGTCCGATCACACGCTTGATAAACAGCTGGCTTTCATCATCCGGATATTTGAAGATCACAATATCAAACCGTTCCGGATCTTTTACTTTCTTGGTGATCTCATGCCCGAACAGATCCAGGTTCACACCATAGGCCAGACGGAAGCCAAAGATACGATCTCCGGTCATAATGGTCTTTTCCATGGATGCAGAAGGGATCTTTGCATTGATCAGTACCACATTGTTGATCACAAGAACTACAACAACCACAATAATGATCATCTTTATGTAGTCCCATATTTCACGCCATACTTTCATAATAATTCATTCCTCCTGGTTATGTCTATTTTCTCTCCCTGAAGCACTTGCCCGAAAAGTCCGGGAATAGGAGCTGTCACAGTCCTGCCTTCTAATGCCTTAAGACGTCCGCAGTCCCCTGGAAATACGATCCGTCTGCTGTGAAGCAGCTGGTATTTCAGCTGATATCTGTCCCGGAAATACTGGTTTGCCTTCTTATCCCCGTATTTCTGATCTCCTGCCACAGGATGTCCTTCACTGGCAAGATGGGCACGGATCTGATGGGTCCGCCCTGTGATCAGTTCCACTTCCAGAAGCGTATATCTCCCATTGTCACATACAGGCCTGTACCTGGTCTCAATCGGCAGTGAGTCCTCTGTTCTGTCAGCAGATATTATTACTTTATTACATTTTTCGTTTTTATGCAAATATCCTTTGATATATTTTTCATTTTTTATTACCCCAGCCACAAGACAAAGGTAAAACTTGTCCATTGTCCTGTCATGGAACAGGGCAGATAATTCCTGCAGGCCTGCAAGACTTTTGCCTGCTGCCACAAGCCCGCTGGTATTCCGGTCCAGCCGGTTGCATACCCCTGGGTGGAACGTAGCCAGGTCAGCCTCTGTCAATGCCCCTGTATCCAGAAGATAGCCTGTAAGGTACTCCACAAGAGAAGGTGTGCCGTCCCCTGCAGGTTGTGAAAGCATGCCTGCCGGTTTATTGATAAACAGTACATCCGGATCCTCATATACGATCTGCAGCTTAGTTCTTGCATGGGAAACCTGTTTTGCAGATGAAAATTTTTCAAAGGTTTCATCACTTAAAAACAGCTTTACCACATCTCCGGTACAAAGCATTTCATTGCCCTGAGCCTTTTTCCCGTTAAGGGTGATGTTCTTTTTCCGCATCATTTTGTAAAAAAAGCTTTTAGGCGCTTCTGCAAGCAGCTTGCCCAGATACTTGTCAAATCTCTGCCCTGCTTCATTTTCCCTGATCTTAAATTCCTTCATGGCCGCTCCTACAAACAAAGTGCAAGCAGTGTATGCTTCACAAGCTGATCCCTGTTCAGATCCGGATACTTGCTGTCCGGACGGAATTTGATCCCTTCTCTTAAGGAATCCTGGTGAAGGTTCATAGAATCCAGACGCTCAAGAAATGGCCGAATATCCTTCAGGATCTTTACATCTACTTTATAGCCGTTGCCTCTTACAATATTCTGGGCATGTTCTTCCATGTAAGCAGTATCTACTGTAGAGTCACTGGTATAGACTACCACTGTATTGCCGCATACAGCAAAAGCATCCAGATAACCGCTCTTTTCATAAAAGGTCATGTACATTTCGTAAGCCATTTCCAGATCACCCTGATGCTTCCGGATCTTCTTATAAAGGGCAGGATCCATAGGCTTACGCATCCAGATCATGATCAGCCCTACCATGGATTTACAGCCAGGCAGGCAGCCTACTGCTGCGATCACTGTCCAGATGGTATTTCTTGTTCCATGATATGCCCACATGGTTGCAAAAATAAAAAGAGGCACGCCAAGAAGAATAGCTGTAAGGATCAGCCTCCGCTTCTTCTCGCTTTTAAAATAACCAAATTCACCTTTTTCGATTGATTTTCTTCTTTTTGTTTTTTTCATGAAACTGCTCCTTTTTCTTGCTCCTGTTT
>ONBN01000057.1 GCA_900316115.1 uncultured Eubacteriales bacterium | reverse complement strand
TTGTGAACGATGCGTTGGCCCTTGTAGCTGATATCTACTTGTTCGTAGCGAATAAGTTCTGCCAAAATTTACCTCCTGTTCTTAGGGTCAAGATAATCCCTCACCGTGTCCCCAAGGAGATTGAAAATCATCACGGAAATGAAGATGGCAAAGCCGGGGGAAAGGGTCACCCAGGGCTGGGGGGGGAGAAGATTTCTGGTATCGCTCATCATGCTGCCCCACTCCGGGATGGGCGGCTTGGCGCCAAGCCCCAAGAAAGACAGGCCCGCCAGTTCCATCATCATGGTCCCTATATCCAGCATGGCGGTGACGAGAATCGGCCCCGTTATGTTGGGCAGGATATGCTTCCTGATGAGTTTTATGGGGCCGCTGCCTGCCATTTTTGCCGCCTGGATAAAAGGCATGGATTCTATAGCCAGGGTCTGGCTGCGGGCCAGACGGGCATATTTGGGCCAGCTGATGGCAGCCAGGGCAAAAGGACAGATCGTATATGCGGAAACCTGCCCACAGTATCTGTTGCTTGATGACAGTATGTATTCAGAGCCTGATTTTGAAGGGGCAAAATATGTATGCGCTCCGCCGCTTCGTAAAAAGGCAGATCAGGAATGCTTATGGAAAGCACTGGCAAACGGCCAGATCCAGACAGTTGCCACAGACCAGTGCAGCTTTACCATGGAACAGAAGGCTCTTGGAAAGGATGATTTTACAAAGATTCCTGGAGGACTTCCGGGAGTGCAGACAAGAGGAAGTCTGCTGTATACTTACGGGGTACGCCAGGGCAGGATCAGCCAGGAGCAGATGTGCAGCCTGTTATGTGAAAACCCTGCAAAACTTTACGGTGTATATCCCAGAAAGGGTGTGCTTGCACCTGGAAGTGATGCGGATATTGTAGTATTTGACCCGGAAAAGGAAAGCAAGATCTCAGCAAAGACACATGCATATAATACAGATAATAATCCATTTGAAGGTTTTGCGCTTCACGGCGATATTGACAGCGTTTTCCTTCGTGGAACCTTATGTGTATCAGAAGGCAGACTGGTGAAAGAAAAACAGGGAACTTATATCCACAGGGATAAAAACAGTTTTCAGTTTTAAGGGATTTCCCGCTGGCATTACAGCAGATTTTTATAACAAACAAGGCCGGAGGCACAGGAAATGTACAGGAAAATATATGAAATACTTGAAAAACAGGGCAAACTGAAAACCGCATTGATCCTGGATGGAGAGCATCAGGGTCAGAAAGCTTACAGGGGTGATTTTGGATGGATAGGCATGGATCCGGGATTTGACTGGAGCCATTATGAAGAAGCATTGGATCAGATCGAAGAAACAGGAGTAAAGCAGATCCAGGGAATATCTGTTTTTATAGAGATCTACATGAAAAATCCAAGACTGATCCTTCTTGGAGCGGGCCATGTATCCTGCCCTACAGCAAAGATTGGAAAAATGCTTGGTTTCCATGTAACTGTGATGGATGAACGAGAAGAATTTCTTACAAAAGAGAGGTTTCCAGATGCGGATCTTCTGGTACAAGCCCCCTTTGAAGAGCTTTCAGCAAGGATCCCTGCTTATGCAAATGCCTATTATGTGATCGTTACAAGAGGTCATGTAGGGGACGGGATCTGTGTGCGGCAGATCCTGAACCGGCCGTATACTTATCTGGGGATGATCGGCAGCAGGACGAAAGTGCGGATCACCATGGAGAACCTGGAAAAAGAAGGATATACCAAAGAACAACTGGATACTGTGCATGCACCGATCGGGCTGCCCCTTGGAGGGCAGATGCCGGCGGAGATCGGCGTAAGCATTATGGCAGAGATCGTAAAGGTGAAGAACCAGCATTACATGGCATATTGTGATGAGGATGTACAGCAGGCAGTGGAAGCCGGGCAAAAGGGTGTGATGGTTACGATCATACGCAAATCCGGTTCATCCCCCAGAGGAGTTGGAAGCAAAATGCTGGTTGCAGAAGATGGGAAAACCTGGGGCAGTATTGGCGGAGGCCGGGTAGAGTATGAGGCGATCCTGCATTGCAGCCAGGTGGTTTCTCCTGAATATGTGTCTTATAATCTGTCTAATACAGAGCAGGGAAATCTGGGAATGATCTGTGGCGGACAGGTGGATGTGCTGTTTGAAAGAGTGTGATATATCCGTGAATCTTTTTGGAAAATGGGTTGCATATTCTGAAATAATCATGTATATTAGTCGTAACACAAATTTAATAACTAATATGTGAATAATCAGCGCATTCTTGTAGCTGAGTCAGGAGGAAATATATTATGAAAAAAACATTATTAGCATTGCTTGTACTGGGAGCAGCGATTGTACTTCCAGGATGTGGATTTGATGAAGGAGCCGGTTCAACAGTAACCGTTGTAGAGATCACACCTACTCCGGAGCCTACACCTACCCCGGAAGTAACACCTACTCCAGAAGTAACACCTACCCCTGAACCAGTGGTTGTACAGACTGCCAGCGGTGTAAATGTTACCAAGCAGGACGGCGTATATACCACCAATACAGAAGTGAACCTTCGTGCAGATGCAAGCACAGATGCAGAGCTTGTTACAGGAGTTGGCGCAGGCGTTCAGCTGACCAGCACAGGTGTATGTGACAATGGCTGGATCGAAGTGAACTACAATGGACAGACCTTATATGCTTCCGGCGATTATGTAACTGCAGTGGCAGCAGACGCAGCAGCGGCAGATCCCAACGCAGCGGCAGATCCCAACGCAGCAGCAGATCCTAATGCTGCAGCAGATGCAGCAGCCGTAAGTGATGGCACACAGGCAGATGCGGCTGTATCAGATGGTACTGTACAGCAGTAAGACAGGTCGTAATAAGAATAAGATAATAAAGATCTTAAGAAAAATCAGCACAGCCGTTCTCGGTTGTGCTGATTTTTTGCCCAAAAGTACAATTGGATGTTTCCTTAATTCCCATTATTTTTATATCAGAAGGTGTGATAAGGCTTATTCTGGATAAACCAGGCGATCCGGGCGGATATCGTAAAGTACCTGCTCCAGATATTTCTTTGCCAGGTATTTGGCCATGCCAAGATTCATGTCCAGATAATTGCCACAGTCTTTAGGAGATGCACCAGGTACTTCTCCTTCAAAATCACGGATAAATTCAAAGGTTTCGATCATAAGGGGAACAATATCCCTGGATTCGTAGTCTCCGTTTAAAAGAAGGTAATTGCCGGTACGGCAGCCCATAGGCCCCCAGTAGATCATCTTTGGGCCGAATACAGGATGGTTCCTTAAAAAAGTAGCTGCCAGATGTTCAATGGTATGAAGCTCTGCAGTGTTCATCACAGGCTCCTCGTTAGGAGAGGTCATGCGGATATCAAAAGTAGTGATCACGCTGTCGCCTGCCTTGTCTTTCCTGGATACGTATACCCCAGGCTGCAGTTTGATGTGGTCTATGGTAAAACTGGTTATTTTTTCCATGTGGGATTCCTCACTTTCTAGTTGTTGAATGATAACAGGCTGTACGCTGTCTTTATTTCTTTATTTTAACAGAAACCCGCAGTTTTGCAATATGAAAACAAACTGCAGATGAAAAGCAACGGTAATAGGATTACATTTGCAATGAAAAGCAATGGCAATATGTAATATTATTACAGTTCAGTATCCTTAAAAGCAACAGTAACATTGACTTTAGCGTGACAGAATGCTAAACTGACTAAGAATGAAAAAAGAAGGAGAAATCATTATGATCGACGGAAAAAAAGTGTTGTTCAGCGGTATGCAGGCAACAGGAAATCTTACTTTAGGCAATTATCTGGGCGCCCTGAAGAACTGGGTGACCTTATGTGATGAATATGAATGCTTTTACAGCGTAGTAGATATGCACTCCATTACCATACGCCAGGATCCGGCAGTACTCCGTAAAAGAGCCAGGAATCTGCTCACTCTTTATATTGCAGCAGGACTGGATCCTAAGAAAAATTGCATCTACTATCAGTCCCATGTATCCGGACATGCAGAACTGGCATGGATTCTGAACTGTTTTACCTATATGGGAGAGCTGAACCGTATGACACAGTTTAAGGACAAGGCAGCCAAGCATGCAGACAATATCAATGCAGGACTTTTTACTTATCCGGTGCTGATGGCAGCAGATATCCTTCTGTATCAAGCAGATGTGGTTCCGGTAGGCATTGACCAGATGCAGCACCTGGAGCTTACCAGAAACATTGCAGAGCGTTTTAACAATATTTACGGAGATGTATTTACTATTCCGGAAGCTTATATTGGCAAGGTAGGGGCAAAGATCATGAGCCTTCAGGATCCTTCCAAGAAAATGTCCAAATCTGATGAGAATCCAAACGGAAGTATTTATCTGATGGATGATCCGGATACCATTATGAGAAAGTGCAAGCGTGCAGTTACAGATTCAGAAGGATGCATCCAGTACAGGGATGAGCAGCCGGGAATCAAGAACCTGATCGACATTTACAGTGCATGCACAGGCAAAACACCGGATGAGACAGTTGCAGAATTCCAGGGCAAGGGCTACGGCGACTTCAAGCCGGCAGTAGGCGAGGCTGTTGTAAGCGTGCTGAAACCGCTTCAGGAAGAGTTTGCCAGACTTTCAAAGGATAAGGCATATATTGATTCTATTATCAAAGAAAATGCAGAGAAAGCAAGCTACTATGCTACAAAGACTTTGCGTAAGGTACAAAGAAAGGTAGGCTTCCCAGACCGGATCCGGTAAGAGACATCAAGGGTTTGATACCCGGGGCTGCCCGGCTTTCAGGCTTTCACCAAAAGTTTGAAATTTCTGTGAAAAGAATTGTAAACAGAGAAACAGCCGGTATAATAAGAAAAAGGTAACTGTAAAAGTACAGAACAGTTACGTAAAAAGTAATCCGGGAGGCATAATGAATATGAAACGCAAATATCTTGCAGTTTTCTGTGCAGCAGTGCTTTCAGCCTGCATGTTCACAGGATGTGGAAACAAAGATACAGACAATAAGGAAACAACTGAAACAACAAAGGCTGCTTCTGAAGAACAGCAGGGAACAGAGGAAGATGCTGAAGAAGCCGGTATTTCCGATGGTTCTGATGCAGAAGGAGTTCAGGAGGGCAGCCAGGAGGAAGGCCAGACTGGACAGCCTGTAGAGGATGTGGAGGATGATACAGCAGAAGCCACACCGTCTGCAGAGCCGGAGGATACAGCTGATGATACATCTTCTGATGCAGGATCTTCAGCAGATGAAGTTACACTGGATGTAAGCAAGTCCCTTACAGGCACTCATGATGTGGAGATCATGGTAAAAGATTATGGCGCTATTGATGTACAGCTGGATGCTGATACGGCACCTATTACTGTGACCAACTTTATCAAGCTTGTACAGGAAGACTTTTATGATGGCCTTACCTTCCACAGGATCATGGACGGCTTTATGATCCAGGGCGGAGATCCCCTTGGCAATGGTACAGGCGGTTCTGATGAAACCATTAAAGGCGAATTCAAGAACAATAAGGTGGAGAATAACATTTCCCATAAAAGAGGTGTGATCTCCATGGCAAGAAGCAGTGATCCGGACAGCGCAAGTTCACAGTTCTTTATTGTGCAGACAGACAGCACCTTCCTTGATGGTGATTATGCTGCATTTGGAGAAGTGACCTCTGGTATGGATGTGGTAGACGCTATCTGCAAGGATGCCAAGCCTACAGATGACAATGGCACTATCCCGGCAGATCAGCAGCCAGTGATCGAATACATTAAGGTTCTGGACTGATCCACCGGTATTGATCCGTTTATTTCAGACGGATCACAAGCACAGGCACCGGCGGATGATTGGGTCTGTTATAAAATTCGCTTTTGATTACAAGATAACAGCGGGGATCAAGACCTTTCAGCCAGCTAAGGATGGCGTCATGCTCTTCAAAGCCGGTGTCCCCTCCGCTGTAGATACAAAGAGATAAAAGCCCGCCTTTTTTCAGAAGCTTCAGCGAAGAAGAAAGAGCGGGCATACTTGTTTTTATGCCTGTGGATATGGCATGATCCCCGCCTGGAAGATAGCCGAAGTTAAATACAATACAGCTGACTGTATCCGGGGATGCATAAGACTCCATGTTGGAGTGGGAATCCAGGATGTATCTGCAGTTCTGAAAAGGGCTTTCATTTAAAAGTTTTTCTTTTGTGTGATCCAGGGCATCTTTTTGGATGTCAAAGGCAAGCACCTGACCTGTACTGCCGCAAAGCCTGGAAAGAAGCAGAGTGTCTGAGCCGTTTCCTGCTGTTGCATCTATGCAAAGATCCCCTTCCTGTACCTGTTCTTCTATAAAACGGCTGCACCAGCCGGTGATCTGTATGTTTTTCATGGTCGATGATCCTTTCTGAATAAAGTTTTACTGATCTTACTTTTTTTATTTTACCAAATGGGTAAAAAAAATTCCATTGCATTCCATTAATCGCTGCCGTATAATAAACCGAGACATCGAAAATTTCACAGAGGAGGACGATTTATTTCCATGTTAAAAGACAAAACTGTGCTTCTGGGAGTGACAGGCAGCATCGCCGCATACAAAATCGCATATCTGGCCAGCGCACTTGTAAAGCTGCATGCAGATGTACATGTGCTTATGACAAAGAATGCATGTAATTTCATCAATCCCATTACATTTGAGACCCTTACAGGAAATAAATGCCTTGTGGATACCTTTGACAGGAATTTTCAGTTTTCTGTGGTGCATGTATCCGTTGCAAAGAAGGCAGATGTGGTGATGATCGCACCGGCAAGTGCAGATGTGATCGGCAAGCTGGCCCATGGGATTGCAGACGATATGCTTACCACCACCATTCTGGCATGCAGATGCAGGAAGTTCCTTTCCCCTGCCATGAATACCAATATGTTTGAGAATCCCATTGTACAGGATAACTTAAAGACCCTTGCAGGTTACGGATACACTGTGATCGACCCGGCAGTAGGATACCTGGCATGCGGGGATACAGGGGCTGGTAAGATGCCGGAGCCTGAAGTGCTTCTTTCTTATATTTTACAGGAGATTGGTGCTGAAAAAGACCTGAAAAGCAAGAAGGTTTTAGTAACAGCAGGACCTACCCAGGAGCCTATAGATCCGGTACGCTATATTACCAACCATTCCTCTGGCAAGATGGGATATGCCATTGCAAAGGCAGCTATGTTAAGAGGCGCCGAGGTAACACTGGTCAGCGGCCCGGTTGCCATTAAGCCACCGGCTTTTGTGAAAGTGATACCTGTTGTGACGGCTCAGGATATGTATGAGGCTGTGACCAGCATCAGTGACAGCCAGCATATTATCATCAAGGCAGCAGCAGTGGCTGATTATTGTCCTGCTACAGTAAGCGAGGACAAGATCAAAAAGCAGGACGACCAGATGTCTATTCCTTTAAAAAGAACAAAAGATATTTTGAAATACCTGGGTGAGCATAAAGTGCCCGGGCAGTTTTTGTGCGGATTTTCCATGGAAACCCGCGATATGATCAGTAATTCCAGAGCCAAGCTCAATAAGAAGAACCTGGATATGGTAGCAGCCAATAATGTAAAGGTGGCAGGCGCCGGATTCCAGGGAGATACCAATGTGCTGACTCTGATTACACAGGATGAGGAAGTATCACTCCCACTGATGAGCAAGGAGGATGCAGCCGGAAAGATCCTGGATAAGATCCTGGAGATTATGAACCGGGAGGTAACTGATTAACCAAAGGATGCGGACAAATTTGTAATATCCGCAGATCCAGCACCGTATTGTATCCCGGGATGGGAACGATAACAAGGAGGACAAAATGAAAAATCAACTGAAAACATCACAAATCACTATGCTTGGCCTGATGATCGCCATTCTGCTTCTCATGGCCTACACACCGCTTGGGTATCTGAATATCGGCCCTCTGGCGATCACTTTTAACGTGATTCCGGTAGCTATCAGTGCCATTGTACTTGGACCTGTGGGAGGAGCTATTGCAGGAGCAGTGTTTGGTATTACCAGCTGCCTTCAGTGTATAGGCGTTGGCGGATCCAGTGCTATGGGAGCTACTCTGTTTGCAATAAATCCTGTACTGGCTATCATCCAGAGATTTGTACCAAGATTTCTGGACGGTCTTCTTCTTGGATATATTTTCAGGGGAACCCGTAAGAAATCCAAGAACATTTATCTGTCATGTTCTGTAACAGGATTCTTTTCTGCATTTCTCAATACCCTGTTTTTCATGACATTACTGGTTGCTCTTTTTGGCAGCAGTGAGTATGTACAGGGCCTGATGGGTGGTCAGAATGTGATTGTGTTTATTTGCTCATTTGTTGGGATCAATGCTGTATGCGAAATGATCTCTTCCACTGTGATCACTGGAATGGTAGGCGCAGCACTGTATAAGGCAAGACTGCTTCCAGGCACAGCAAAGGAGAGCGCAGAAGCAGTCAAAAGCGATGCCGTAAGGCTGTAACCGGGAGGAACCATGATTTTTGCAATCGATATTGGCAATACAAATATTGTAGCAGGCTGTATTGATAAGGAGAAAACTTATTTTATTGAACGGCTTTCTACAGTAAGGACAAAAACAGAACTGGAATATGCAGTTGACATTAAAACGCTTCTGGACATTTATCATATTAAGAAGAACGATATTGAAGGATGTATCATTTCTTCTGTTGTGCCCCAGATCACAAATGCAGTGAAGCTGGCTGCAGAGAAGATCCTGAAAAAAGAAGTGATGGTATTAGGCCCAGGAGTAAAAACAGGGCTGAATATTATGATGGACAACCCTGGCTCACTTGGGGCAGACCTTGTAGCCAATGCTGTGGCAGGAATTGCAGAATATCCGCTGCCGCTGGCCATTATCGATATGGGCACTGCCAGCACAGTAAGCGTTGTAGATGAGAAAAAGCATTATGTAGGCGGCATGATCTTTCCGGGGATCAACATTTCCCTGGATGCCCTTACCGCACATGCATCCCAGCTTAGCGGGATCAGCATTGATGCACCCAAAAGGATCATTGGGAAAAATACCATTGAATGTATGAAAAGTGGCGTGATCTACAGCAATGCCGCTGCTTTGGACGGGATCGTGGAACGGATCGGTGAGGAACTTGGGAAAGAACCCTTTGTAGTGGCAACCGGCGGCCTTTCCAAAAAGATAGTTCCCTACTGTAAAAAGAAGATCGTTCTGGATGAGGATCTTCTTTTGAAGGGGCTGATGATCATTTATGACAAAAATAAATGATTCATCCGGTAGAAGCCGGGGATTGTATCATTGGTCATGACAGTTCTTTTGTAAAGGCAGACGCGAAGTCCTGTGGAACAGGTGCAGTAAATAAAAGGGGACTACCGGTCACAGGATGGGTAAATTCCAGCTGATAGGAGTGGAGCGGTTGTCTGTGGATGATCCGGTAGTCCGGATTGTATAAGTAATCTCCTGGCAGAGGGAAGCCCAGATATTTCATGTGGACCCGGATCTGATGGGTCCGGCCTGTGTCCAGACGGAGAGCAAGAAGTGAGCGCTTTGCATGGACAGCGAGGCGCTCATAGTGCGTTACCGCCTTTTCTCCATTTTGGAAGTCCACAATTCTGGTAATGGCAGATCCGTTTTCGCGGGCAATGGGAGCATCTATTGTGCCATGTTCGGGTGTGATCCCGGTAACAATGGCAAGATACGTTCTTTTGATCTGCCGGGCTTTCATCTGCTGGGACAATACAGCTGCACTGAGAGCATTTTTGGCAAGCACAAGGACTCCGGAAGTGTCACGATCCAGACGGTTGATACAACGGTATACAAAGGGCTGTCCTTTAGAAGCAAAGTAATACGAAACTCCGTTGGCCAGGGTATTTTCATAATTGCCTGCAGATGGATGAACCGGCATATCTGCAGGTTTATTTAAAACAAGCAGGTCTTGATCCTCGAACAGGATCTGCAGATCCATTTTTACAGGAGAGATCAGAGATGGAGGATCCATTTCCCGAAGGAGGATGGTAAGTATATCCCCTTCTTTTAACAGGGTATGTCCAAATCCACGGTCTTCATTCAGCCGGATACAGCCTGGATCGCTTTTCATGGAAGACAGAAGATGGCGTGAAAATCCGCGGCTACGTAAAAATGCAAGAATCTCCATGCCTGATTCTTTGTCTGTAATGGAATAAGTAAGGGTACGACACATGATGTTACCTTTCTTAAAAAAATTATGATTATAGAAGCATAGCATTTTCAGGAAGAAATAACAAGGCTTCAGGATAAAGGCAATAAATACAAAAAGCAATAAATACAAAAAGCAATAAATATAAAGACAATAAATACAAAAAGCAATAAATATAAAGACAATAAATACAAAAAGCAATAAAATACATAGCTTCATCAGGGGAAAGGGAGTATATATGGAGCAGAAACATCTTTTTTCAAATAAAATGTTAAAAAGCATTCTGATACCGGTCATTTTGGAACAGCTTTTGAATTCCTTTATGGGAACAGCTGATACCATGATGGTAAGTAATGTAGGATCTGCAGCTATTTCTGCAGTTTCCCTTGTGGATTCCATTAATGTGCTGCTGATCCAGGCATTTTCCGCACTTGCTGCAGGAGGAACCATTATCTGTGCCCAGTATATGGGACAGCGTAACTACAAAGAAGCAAATAAATCAGCCAGACAGGTGTTGTTTATCATTTTGGCCATTTCTGCTGCTGTAACATTTTTATGCCTTCTTTTCAAGGATCCGCTGCTTCATTTTATTTTCGGAAAAGTAGATGCAGATGTTATGGAAAACTCTTCTGTTTACTTCCTGTTTTCTGCAGTTTCCTATCCTTTTATTGCGCTTTATGATTCCGGAGCTTCTATTTTCAGAGCCCAGGAAAATACAAAAGGCCCGCTGATCATTTCACTGATTTCAAATGTGATGAACATTGGTGGAAATGCGATCCTGATCTGGGGATTTCACATGGGCGTGGCAGGAGCTGCCATTGCAACCCTGGTTTCCAGGATCTTCTGTGCGGTTGTGGTACTTTGGCAGCTGCGAAAAGACAGACAGCCTATTGTAGTCAGGGATTATCTGAAGATCCGGCCGGATGGCAAACTTATCGGCAGGATCCTTGGACTTGGGATCCCGTCCGGAGTTGAGAACAGTATGTTTCAGCTTGGAAAGCTTGCCATACAGTCTACAGTTTCCACACTTGGTACAACAGCCATTGCAGCACAGGCCATGACAAACAACCTGGAAATGTTAAATGGTACGGCAGCCATGGGTGTAGGGATCGGTCTGATGACTATTGTAGGAGAGTGTATCGGAGCGGGCAGGGAAGACGAAGCTGTTTATTATGTGAAGAAGCTGTGCGGTGTGGCAGAGATGATCATTATCGGATCCTGCCTTCTGGTATTTGCACTTACAAAGCCTATCACCCTTCTTGGAGGTATGGAGGCAGAAAGTGCGAAGATGTGTTTCCAGATGATGGTCTGGATCACAGTAGTAAAGCCTCTTGTATGGGTGGCATCCTTTATTCCGGCCTATGGTATGCGTGCTGCAGGGGATGTGAAATTTTCCATGATCACTTCCTGTGTAAGCATGTGGGTGTTCAGGTTCTGCTTATGTGTATTTCTGATCCGTGTTATGGGTATGGGACCACTGGCTGTATGGTGGGGAATGTTTACAGACTGGACCATCCGTGGGATTATTTTTATCTGGCGGTTCCACAGCAGGAAGTGGCTGAAGCATAAGGTTGTGTAAGAGCGGTGAGAGAAGCATAGGTCAAGTACATATCCCTCGGAAGATTGAGCATTACAGGAAAGGAAAAGGCATGCATAAAACAGGGCTGGAAGATTATTACGTCATAAAAGGACAAAAGAAAATGCGCTTCGGATATACCACAGGTTCCTGTGCAGCTGCAGCTTCAAAGGCAGCAGCCCAAATGCTTCTGTCCGGGAAAAAAGTGGAAGAGGTATCCATTATGACCCCAAAAGGGATCCGGCTTTCCCTGGTGCCTGAGGATATCTGTTTTGGAAAGGGTAAAGTGTCCTGCGCCATCCGAAAGGATGGGGGAGATGATCCGGATACTACCAGTGGGATCCTGGTATATGCCTCTGTGGAAAAGACAAATACACCGGGGATCCTTATAGATGGAGGCATTGGTGTAGGAAGGGTGACAAAGCCAGGGCTGTCCCAGAAGGTTGGGGAAGCAGCCATTAATCCTGTGCCAAGGGCAATGATCAAAAAAGGGGCAGAAGAGGCAGCCCAGGAATGGGATTATGAAGGCGGTCTTAAGATCATTATATCTGTGCCGGAAGGAGAAAAGGTGGCACAGAAGACCTTTAATCCAAGACTTGGCATCCAGGGCGGCATTTCTATTTTGGGTACCAGCGGTATTGTGGAGCCCATGAGTGAGAAAGCCCTGATCGAAAGTATCCGGGTGGAGATGAAACAGCATTTTTCCCAGGGGGAAGAGTATCTTCTTGTAACCCCTGGAAATTATGGGGCAGAATACCTGAAAAATCATATGGATCTGCCATTTGAAAAAAATATAAAATGCAGCAATTATGTAGGGGAAACCATTGATATGGCCATTGATATGGGGGTAAAAGGCATTCTCTTTGTAGCCCATATCGGGAAGTTTGTAAAAGTGGCAGCAGGGATCATGAATACCCATTCCCATAATGCAGACGGCAGGATGGAGGTTCTGGCTGCCAATGGGATCCGGGCAGGGGCTGACTTGGAATGTGCCCGCCGGATCCTGGAATGCAACACCACAGATGAGGCACTTCAGCTTCTGGAGGAGAATGGGATCTTGAAGCCTGCCATGGAGCAGGTGATGGAGAGGATTCAGTTTTATCTGAATCACCGTTCCTATGACCAGATCCTTTTAGGAGCAGTGGTATTTTCCAATGTTTACGGTTATCTGGGTATGACAGAGGATGTGCCCAGGCTGATCCACAAAATTAATGAGGAGCACAAAAAAGAATTATGACAGGAAAATTATACGGAGTTGGAGTAGGGCCGGGAGATCCGGAACTGCTTACTTTAAAAGCCCTCAGGATTATTAAAGAGGCAGATGTGGTGGCAGTGCCTGGGGAAATCCCGGTGCAAAGTATTGCTTACCGGATCGTTTACGGTGCATGGGAAGGGATTCAGGAAAAAGAACTGCTTGCAGTGCCTATGCCAATGACAAAGGACAGGGAAAAGTTAAGAGAAAACCATGAAAAAGGAGCACAGCTTCTTGGAAGACTTCTGGACCAGGGAAAGAAAGTGGCTTTTTTAACCCTTGGAGATCCTACTGTTTATTCCACTTACCTTTATGTACATAAGATCCTGACAGATCAGGGATATGATACCCAGATCATAAGCGGCATTCCTTCCTTCTGTGCAGTGAGCGCAAGGCTGAATACAGGGCTGGTGGAAACAAGCCAGCAGCTTCATGTGCTCCCGGCTTCTTATCAGATCCAGGAGGGTCTGAAGCTTCCTGGGACAAAGGTACTGATGAAGGCCGGTCATAAGTTGAAAGAGGTAAGACAGCAGATCCAGGATCTTGGGGAAGATGCGGTGATGATCCGTAACTGCGGCATGGAAGATGAGCAGATCTTTGAAAGTGTGGAACAGATCCCGGATGACCCTGGTTATTATTCACTGATCATTGTAAAAGATAAAGAAAAAGCATAAAAGGAGGACTGATCTATGGTACATTTTGTAGGAGCAGGTTCAGGAGCAGCGGATCTGATCACAGTAAGAGGAAAAAAATATCTGGAAGAGGCTGATGTGGTGATCTATGCAGGATCCCTTGTAAATCCCCAGCTTCTTGATTATACAAAAGATGTGTGCACCATTTATAACAGTGCAAAAATGACGCTGGAGGAAGTGATCTCTGTAATAGAAAAGGCAGAGGCAGCAGGGAAAATGACTGTCCGTCTGCATACAGGAGATCCCTGTATTTACGGAGCCATCCGTGAACAGATGGATATTCTGGATGAAAAGAAGATCGCCTATGATTACTGTCCGGGAGTCAGTGCATTCTGCGGGGCTGCCAGCGCCCTGAACCTGGAATATACACTTCCTGAGATCTCACAAAGCGTGATCATTACCAGGATGGAAGGAAGGACACCGGTTCCTGCAAGAGAGAGTATTCAGTCCTTTGCAGCCCATCATGCAACCATGGTTGTATTTTTAAGCACAGGGATGCTGGAAGAATTAAGCCGCCGCCTGATCGAAGGGGGATACGAAGCAGATACACCGGCAGCCATCGTATATAAGGCAACCTGGCCGGATGAGAAAAAGTTTATCTGTACAGTAGGAACACTGGCGCAGACTGCAAAAGAGAACAATATTACAAAGACAGCACTGATGATCATCGGAGACGCAGTAAAGGGTGCAAAATATGACCGTTCCAAGCTGTATGATCCGGGCTTTACCACAGAGTTCAGGGAAGCAACCAGATAAAAGGCGTAAAGAGAGGCATTCAGGTAATAAGAAATGAAAATATCCATGATATGCTACAGCCTGACAGGGCAAAGTACAGGGCTTCGTTTAAAGGAAGGGCTGCAGCAGCTGGGGCACAGTGTACAGCTGTGGGAAAAAAGTAAATATCTGCCGGATTCGATTAAGGAGTCCTGCAGCCAGTGGACCAGTAACCGGTTTTTAGATTCCAAGGCAGTGATCTTTATTGGTGCTTGTGGGATCGCAGTACGCAGCATTGCGCCTCTGGTTGCGTCAAAGAAAACAGATCCTGCAGTTCTTGTAGTGGATGAATGCGGGAAATTTGTGATCTCCCTGCTTTCCGGCCATCTGGGAGGAGCCAATGAACTGGCAGAGACCGCAGCCAAAATACTGGATGCAACACCTGTGGTAACAACTGCCACAGATCTTCATCAGTGCTTTGCAGTAGATGTTTTTGCAAAGAAAAATAATTGCTCTATTTTTAATATGAAAGCCGCCAAGGAAGTGTCTGCAGCCCTTCTTGCAGGAGAAAATGTAGGCTTTTACAGTGATCAGCCATGGGAGGGCAGTCTTCCAGATGGTCTGGTTTACTGCAAAGACAGGCAGGAGGCAAAGGACAAAGGCCTGTCCCTTGGGATCAGTGTAACGGTTCATAAGGATCGCACACCCTTTGATGAAACTGTTTTTATAGTGCCAAAAGCAGTGACTCTTGGAATGGGCTGCAGAAAAGGAAAAGAGCCGGAGGCTGTGCTTGCAGCTGCAAAACAGATCCTGGATAAGGCCGGGATCTTCAGGGAAGGATTAAAGACTCTGGCGAGTATAGATATCAAAAAAGAAGAACCAGGTCTTGTGGCATTAGCAGGGCAGTGGAACATTCCTTTTTTGGTGTATACCAGCGGAGAGCTGCAGGGTGTGCAGGGAGATTTTACCCCATCTGCTTTTGTAAAGTCTCAGGTAGGGGTAGATAATGTATGTGAAAGAAGCGCCCTTCTCGCAAGTGGAAAAGAAGGGGTACTGATAGAAAAAAAGCAGGCGGCAGGCGGCGTGACAGCAGCTTTGGCAGCCGGAAACTGGAGGATCCATTTTGAATAAAAAGAAAATCTATGTGGTAGGTATCGGACCTGGTGCATATCAGGAAATGACAGGGGCAGCAGTGGCAGCCCTTGAACAAAGTGATGTGATCGTGGGTTATACGGTATACATTGATCTTGTAAAAGAGCATTTCAGTGAAAAGACTTTTCTCACCACACCAATGCGAAAAGAAGTTGACCGGTGTGTGATGGCTTTTGAAGAGGCCGAAAAAGGGCAAATTGTGTCTATGATCTGCAGCGGGGATGCAGGAGTATATGGGATGGCAGGACTGATCTATGAGATCAGTGAAAAATATCCGGATGTGGAGATTGAGATCGTTCCAGGAGTGACTGCAGCCATTGGAGGTGCTTCTGTGCTTGGTGCGCCTTTGATCCATGATTTCTGTCTGATCAGCTTAAGCGATCTTCTTACTCCCTGGGAAAAGATCCAGGCAAGGCTTCTTGGTGCGTCCCAGGCAGATTTTGTGATCTGTCTTTATAATCCATCCAGCCATAAACGCCATGATTACCTGCAGAAGGCATGTGACCTGATGCTTACATACAAATCCCCGGATACAGTGTGCGGCATTGTGTCCAATATTGCAAGAGAAGGGGAAAGCTCCAAAGTCATGACCTTAAAAGAGCTTCGTGATACAAAGGTGGACATGTTTACCACTGTATTTATCGGTAATTCCCAGACAAAGGTGATAGGCGGCAAAATGGTAACACCAAGAGGATACAAAGATGTATAAGGTTCTTGTGTTTGCAGGTACAACAGAAGGATATGAGATCTGCAGATTCCTTGGAAAGCATGGGATTTCCGTATGTGCCCTTGTGGCAACAGAATACGGTACACGTTCCCCGGGGGAACTGCCTGGGGTAGTGCTTCATGCAGGGCGTATGGACGAGGGCCAGATGGAAGCTTTTATTCAGGAAGAAAAACCGGAGCTTGTGCTGGATGCCACGCATCCTTATGCAGCAGAGGTTACAAAAAATATTCAGGAAGCCTGTAAAAACAGGAATACGGAGTATGTGCGGATCCTGCGGGCACAGGGCAAACATGAAGATCTGGCAGTTTACACAGAAAGCATCAAAGATGCTGTTGAATATTTAAAAGGAACAAAGGGAAATATCCTGCTTACTACAGGAAGCAAGGAACTTCTGGCATTTACCGACCTTCCGGATTATAAGGAGCGTGTATACGCACGGGTTCTTTCCCTTCCCTCTGTGATCACTGCATGTAAGGAAATGGGATTTGAGGGAAAGCACCTGATCGGAATGCAGGGACCTTTTTCAAGAGAGTTAAATGAAGCCATGCTCAGGCAGTTTCAGTGCAGTTTTCTTGTAACAAAGGATACCGGAACAGCAGGTGGTTTTCAGGAGAAGATCGATGCTGCCTTAAACTGTCATGCAGTTCCTGTGATCATTGGACGGCCTGTAAAGGAACAGGGGCTGACCCTTGTGGAATGTAAAAGGTTTTTGCAGAAGCGCTTCCACATATCAGGCAAGGCAAAGGTTACAGTGCTGGGAATAGGAATGGGCTCAGAAGAAACCCTTACTATTCAGGGAAAAAGAGCGGTTCAGGAGGCAGATCTGGTGATCGGCGCCAGAAGGATGGCGGACAGTGTGCGTATGCCTGGGCAGGAAGTGGTGTATGAGTATCGCAGTGATGTGATCCTGAAGTATATTGAAGAACATCCGGAATTTGAAAATGTTTTGATCGTGTTATCCGGAGATGTGGGCTTTTACAGTGGCGCCAAAAAGCTTCTGGAGGGTCTTGGCAGTGATACACAGGTGATCTGCGGGATTTCCTCTGTGGTTTATTTTATGTCCAGGATCCATATGTCCTGGGAGGATGCAAAGCTGGTAAGTGCACATGGAAAGAACTGCAATCTGATCCATTATATCCGCCACAATCCCAAGGTGTTTGCCATCTTAGGAGGCAGTCAGGAGATCGGGAATCTGGCAGCAAAGCTTGTTTCCTACGGCATGTCAGATGTGATGCTTTATGTAGGGGAGAAGCTTTCCTATCCAGAGGAAAAAATATTTGGAAAAACGGCCAAAGAGCTGATTGGATATGAAGGGGATGCTTTATGCGTGGTCTGCGCCTGCAATCCTCATGCAAAACCCATGCCTTCTGTTCATGGGATCCGGGATGAGGAATTTATCCGTGGAAAAGCTCCTATGACAAAAGAGGAGATCCGCACGGTTTCCCTTTCCAAGCTGCAGCTTCCGGAGGATGCCATCTGCTATGATGTAGGGGCAGGTACTGGATCCCTGTCTGTGGAAATGGCATTAAGGGCTTTTGACGGAAAAGTATATGCAATAGAGAAAAAGGATGAGGCAGCAGAGCTGATCCATGAAAATAAAATGAAATTTGCAGTTGACAATCTGGAAGTGATAAAGGGAGAAGCACCGCAGGCTCTTAAAGATCTGCCAGCGCCTACCCATGTATTTATCGGAGGGTCTTCAGGAAACCTTTCCCAGATCGTAGATCTGCTTATGGAGAAGAATCCTAAAGTGCGGATCGTGATCAACTGCATTACTCTGGAAACAGTAGGGGAGGCCCTGCAGGTAATGAAGGATCACCAGTTTACAGAAACAGATGTAGTGCAGATCAGTGCTGCAAGATCCAAAGAGATCGGACGTTACCATATGATGATGGGAGAAAATCCTATTTATATCATTACTAACTTCAGACACTTAGGAACCTATACCACCGAATGGGATTACTTCACCGTCGGCGGAAACAAAA
>ONBN01000077.1 GCA_900316115.1 uncultured Eubacteriales bacterium | reverse complement strand
ACCAAAAGCAGGATTTCACGATTCCAAGGAATGTCAGCATGTATGTGGTTTTGAAGGTACAAAGCTAAAGAGCAGTGGACTTGGTTCATTGCTTTTTTTGTATATAAAAAAGAAACAGTAGCAGGTTCCGGAGATTAATGGTACAATAACAAAAATGCTTTGTACAGTATTTGTACAGTATGAGAAGCATTTCTTACGGAAGAGAAAGAGAGAAAGAAGGAAAACCTGTGGATCTGAATAAAGAAAATATGAATAAGATCAGATATCTGATCACCTTTGCTATTATTCTGTATCTTGGAGTTCAGAATATTCATGTAGTACTAAATGTACTGGGACTTGCCTGGGGGCTGCTGCTTCCTTTTGCTGTAGGTTCGGCCATGGCATTTGTGTTAAATGTACCGATGTCCTTTATTGAACGGCATCTTTTCGGAAAAGCAAAAGAAAATCATAAAAAAAGTGCAGAAAAAGCAGCAAGACCTGTGAGTCTGTTCCTTTCCATTGTGCTTGTCATTCTTCTGATCCTGGTGGTTGTGCTGGTGGTACTTCCCCAGATCGGCAGCGCCCTTGTCAGTGTTGTAAAGCGTGTGGAAGAGCGCATTCCTCAGATTCAGCAGTGGCTTGGGAATACATTTCAAAAGGATTCCCAGATTGTAAAATGGGCAGATTCCATTAACATACAGCCGGAGAAAATCCTGGATTCTGTAATGAATACACTGAAAAATGGAGCCAATAATATTGTGGCTTCCACTATTTCTTTTACAAAAGGAATTTTCAGTACAGCTATGAATATTGGTATTGGTTTTGTGTTTGCATGTTATGTACTGCTTGCCAAAGAGCGACTTGCACGGCAGATGAAAAAAGCCTTTTATGCAATGTTTCCCCAGCGTATTGTGGAGCAGATCCTTCGTGTGACCAGACTTGCAAGCAAAACATTTTCAAGTTTTATTACCGGACAATGTATTGAAGCTGTGATCCTGGGATTCATGTTTTTTGTTGCCATGACCATTGGCGGTTTTCCATATGCAATGCTGATCGGTGTACTGATTTCATTTACCGCACTGATTCCCATGTTTGGTGGGATCATTGGCAGTTGGACCGGATTTTTCCTGATCCTGATGGTAAGTCCTGTAAAGGCAATAGCTTTTCTTGTACTGTTTGTTGTGATTCAGCAGATTGAAGGCAATCTGATCTATCCGCATGTGGTAGGCGGATCTGTAGGGCTTCCTGCGATCTGGGTGTTGGCTGCAGTGACCATTGGCGGAAGCCTGATGGGAATCGTAGGAATGCTGATCTTTATTCCGTTGGTATCTGTTTTCTATGCATTGTTTAAAGAATGGGTAAATAAAAGACTGGATCAGAAAAAGATTACTGTAAACTAAATGGACATATAGCCTGTCGACTATATTATATATGAAAGTAAAGAAAGCTCCCTCACGGTTGTATAATGTACAGCTGTGGGGGAGCTTTTAAGATTCAGTAAGACTGATATGGGGGATTATTCGCCCTGTGTGTTTTTCTTTACTTCTGCAAGCTTCATTGCACGAACTTTCATCGGCAGACCAAAGAGAGTGATAAATCCGTCTGCATCATGATGGTCATACATATCTCCAGTTGTAAAGGAAGCAAGTGACTCATTGTACAGGCTGTATGGAGAAGTAGTACCTGCTTTAATGATGTTGCCCTTGTACAGCTTGAATTTAACTTCACCAGTTACATATTTCTGAGTGGACTCAACAAATGCCTGGATAGCCTCACGAAGAGGTGTGAACCATTTTCCTTCATATACTACCTGTGCCAGCTGGCTGCCAAGTTTTTTCTTGGTTTCCATAGTTTCACGGTCAAGGATCAGTTCTTCCAGCTGTGCATGAGCTTCCATAAGGATTGTTCCACCAGGAGTCTCATATACACCACGGGATTTCATACCAACTACACGGTTTTCTACGATATCAACAATACCGATTCCGTTTTCACCACCAAGTCTGTTCAGCTCTGTGATGATCTCGGATACTTTCATTGCTTTGCCGTTTAATGTTTTTGGAACACCGGCCTCGAAAGTCATAGTAACTTCTGTCTCTTTGTCAGGAGCCTGCTGTGGAGTAACGCCAAGTACAAGCATGTTGTCATAGTGAGGTGCCTGGGAAGGATCCTCAAGCTCAAGACCCTCATGGCTGATGTGCCACAGGTTACGGTCACGGCTGTAGCTGTGACTTTCATCAAATGGAAGATGGATGCCATGAGCCTGGCAGTATGCAATCTCATCTTCACGGGACTGCATGGTCCATACATCAGTCATACGCCATGGAGCGATGATCTTCAGATCCGGAGCAAGTGCTTTGATGGAAAGTTCGAAACGGATCTGGTCATTTCCTTTTCCTGTTGCACCGTGACAGATAGCAGAAGCACCCTCTTTACGTGCGATCTCAACCAGCTTTTTGGCAATTGCAGGACGAGCCATGGAAGTTCCAAGAAGATATTTGTGCTCATAAACTGCGCCTGCCTCTACACATGGCATAATATATTCATCGCAGAACTCATCAATAATGTCTTCGATATATAATTTGGAAGCTCCGGAAAGCTTTGCTCTCTCATCCAGACCATCCAGCTCGTTACCCTGTCCGCAGTTTACACAGCAGCAGATTACGTCATAACCAAAATTCTCTTTAAGCCAAGGAATTAATGTGGTGGTATCAAGACCGCCGGAATATGCTAAAACAACTTTTTCTTTCATAATTCTTTTCTCCTGACATTTTAATATTCAATATTCAAAAGCGAGTAGTAAGGATTCAAAGGGCGGTGTGTGAAAAATATGCATAATATGTAATTAAATATGCATATTTATTTATTTATACGTCACCTGTTTTTCTACTTGCCCCATTGCTGGAAAATAATATACAACATTTTAAATAAATATGCAATAGGAAATCAGGAAAAAGTAAAATTATTTTTGCATAAAAATGCAGCATATTATAGAAATAAAGGTAAAAATATGCACAAATAAAGAAAAAAACCTGTGAAAAATAAGGGAAAAAGGCTATTGCATAATATGCAAAAAAGATGTATAATCTACGGCACAGGAGGTAGAAGTGATGATTAAAGCAGGTATTATAGGAGCAACCGGGTATGCCGGTAATGAGATCGTAAGACTGCTTCTGGGACATAAAGATGTGGAGATTGCCTGGTATGGCTCCAGAAGTTATATTGATAAGAAATATGCAGATGTTTACAGGAATTTTTTCCAGATCGTAGATGCAAAATGTCTGGATGATAATATGGCAGCACTGGCTGATGAGGTGGATGTGATCTTTACAGCAACTCCTCAGGGATTATGTGCATCCCTTGTAAATGAAGAGATTCTTTCCAAGGCAAAGGTGATCGATCTGAGTGCGGACTCCAGGATCAAGGATGTTGCCAAATATGAGAAGTGGTACGGGATTCAGCACAAATCACCTCAGTTTATTGAAGAGGCTGTGTATGGGCTGTGCGAGATCAACAGGGAAGACATTAAGAAAGCAAGACTGATCGCTAATCCGGGATGCTATCCTACATGTTCTACATTATCCATTTACCCATTGGTAAAAGAAGGACTGATCGATCCAAACACCATTATTATTGATGCAAAATCAGGTACTACCGGCGCAGGAAGAGGCGCAAAGGTTGATAATCTTTACTGTGAAGTAAATGAGAATATCAAGGCTTATGGAGTTGCCGGACACAGACATACTCCTGAGATCGAGGATCAGCTTTCCTATGCATGTGGTAAGGATGTGGTGATCAGCTTTACCCCTCATCTTGTACCTATGAACCGTGGTATTCTTGTGACTGCTTATGCATCCCTTACCAAAGAAGTTTCTTATGAAGAAGTAAAGGCTGTATATGATAAATATTATGATAAAGAGCAGTTTGTACGTGTTCTGGACAAAGATGTATGCCCACAGACAAAATGGGTTGAGGGCAGCAATTATGTAGATGTGAACTTTAAACTGGATCCAAGAACCAATCGTGTGGTAATGATGGGCGCTATTGATAATCTGGTAAAAGGTGCTGCAGGACAGGCTGTACAGAATATGAACCTGATGTTTGGATTTAAAGAAAACGAAGGCTTATTACAGGTACCTATGTATCCGTAAAATCAGGGAGGATTATATTATTATGAAAGAAATAGAAGGCGGCGTTACAGCTGCGAAAGGTTTTCAGGCAGCGGCTGCAGCAGCAGGGATCAAATATCAGGGTCGTACAGATATGGCAATGATCTACAGTCAGACTCCATGTGTGGCTGCTGGTACATTTACTACAAATGTTGTAAAGGCAGCTCCTGTAAAATGGGATCAGGAGATTGTATATCATCATCCGCAGGCTCAGGCAGTTGTATGTAACAGTGGAATTGCCAATGCATGTACAGGTGCCGAAGGATATGGTTATTGTAAAGAAACGGCACAGGCAGTGTCCAAGGTCCTTGGGATTCCGGAGGACAGTGTGCTGGTAGCTTCCACAGGTGTGATCGGCATGCAGATCCCTATTGACAGGATCACTGCAGGAGTGAAGGCTCTTGTACCAGGGCTTGATGGCAGTATTGCTGCCGGTACAGAGGCTGCAAAAGCAATTATGACTACAGATACTGTGAAAAAGGAAGTGGCAGTACAGGTTCAGATCGGCGGACAGACTGTGACAGTAGGCGGTATGTGCAAAGGTTCCGGTATGATCCATCCTAATATGTGTACCATGCTTTCCTTTATTACAACAGATGCATCTATTTCCAAGGAAATGCTGCAGAAAGCACTTAGTGAAGATATTAAGGATACCTACAATATGGTTTCCGTAGACGGTGATACTTCTACCAATGATACAGTTCTTCTTCTGGCAAACGGCCAGGCAGGCAATCCGAAGATCACAGAAGAGTGCGAAGATTTCAAGACTTTTTGTCAGGCTTTAAATTATGTAAACACAACACTTGCAAAGAAAATCGCCGGCGACGGAGAAGGGGCAACTGCTCTTTTTGAAGTTAAGATCATCGGGGCAGAGTCAAAACAGCAGGCAGTAACTCTTGCGAAGTCAGTAGTTACTTCTTCCCTTACAAAGGCTGCGATTTACGGACATGATGCTAACTGGGGGCGTATCCTCTGTGCAATGGGATATTCCGGTGCACAGTTCGATCCTGAGAAGGTGGACCTGTATTTTGAAAGCAGTGCAGGGAAGCTGAAGATCATTGAGAATGGTGTTTCTACAGGATACAGCGAAGAAGAGGCAACAAAGATCCTTTCTCAGAGTGAGGTGACAGCCATTGCGGATGTGAAGATGGGTTCTGCATCTGCTACTGCATGGGGATGTGACCTGACCCATGAATATGTAAACATTAATGCGGACTATCGTTCCTGACAGGAGGAGTACTTCAGATGGTAAATCAGATGTATTTGGACAAGGCAGAGGTGCTTATTGAAGCACTGCCTTATATTCAGCGTTTTAACAGAAAAATCGTAGTGGTCAAGTATGGCGGAAGTGCCATGCTTGATGAAGAACTGAAGAAAAATGTAATTAAAGATGTAGTTCTTCTGAAGCTTGTTGGTTTTAAGCCCATCATCGTACATGGCGGCGGCAAGGAGATCAGCCGTTGGGTAGGCAAGGTTGGAATGGAACCGCATTTCATTAACGGTCTGCGCGTTACAGACAAGGATACCATGGAGATCGCAGAGATGGTTCTGGCAAAGGTAAATAAAGAGCTTGTAACCAATGTGCAGTCTTTGGGCGTGAATGCAGTAGGTATCAGCGGCAAGGACGGCGGTCTTCTTGAATGCAAGAAAAAGCTTTCCGGCGGTGAGGATATTGGGTATGTGGGAGACATTACCCATGTAAATCCGGGGATCCTTTACGATCTTCTGGAAAAGGATTTTCTTCCTATCGTGTTCCCGGTAGGTTTTGACAAGAATTTTGATTCCTATAATATTAATGCAGATGATGCGGCATGCGCCATTGCCAAAGCAGTACATGCAGAAAAGCTTGCGTTCCTTTCTGATATAGAGGGTGTTTACAGAGATAAAGATGATCCATCATCCCTGATCTCAGAACTGCATGTTCATGAAGCACAGAAGCTGATTGATGACGGTTTTGTGGGTGGCGGTATGATCCCTAAGCTGGGCAACTGTATTGATGCCATTGAAAAAGGAGTAAACCGTGTGCATATCCTTGACGGAAGGATCCCGCACAGTCTGCTGTTGGAAATCTTTACAAATAAAGGTATTGGAACAGCAATTTTAAGAGAAGACGGAGAAAAATATTACAATGAACATGAATGATCAGATCGAAGAAGTTGAAGTCAGTATTCTTCACACATATAATCGTTTCCCGGTAGTATTTGAAAGAGGTGAAGGTGTTCATCTTTATGATACACAGGGAAAAAAATATCTGGATTTTGCAGCCGGGATCGCAGTAAATGCGCTGGGATATCATTATCCCGGATATGATGAAGCGCTGAAAGATCAGATTGACAAGCTTACCCATATTTCCAACCTGTATTATAATGAGCCGGTGATCGAAGCCGGTGCAAAGCTGGTGCTTGCCAGCCATATGGAAAAAGTCTTTTTTACAAACAGTGGTACAGAGGCTATTGAAGGTGCATTAAAGGCAGCCAAAAAGTATGCTTATGCACGAGATGGACATGCAGATCATGAGATCATTGCAATGAACCATTCCTTCCATGGCAGAAGTGTAGGAGCCCTTTCCGTGACAGGAACTGCTCATTATAGAGAGCCTTTTGAGCCTTTGATGGGAGGCGTGAAATTTGCAGATTTTAATGATCTTGAAAGTGTTAAGGCACAGATCACAGATAAAACCTGCGCCATTATTGCAGAGACTGTACAGGGCGAAGGCGGTATTTATCCTGCTGATAAGGAATTCCTGGAAGGACTTCGCAGGATCTGCGATGAAAAGGATATTCTGCTGATCCTGGACGAGATTCAGTGCGGAATGGGAAGAACCGGTTATTATTTTGCATGGCAGGCTTATGGAGTACAGCCGGATATTATGACCTGTGCAAAGGCACTTGGCTGTGGTGTTCCTGTAGGTGCTTTTGTATTGAATAAGAAAGCTGCTTCTGCCAGCCTTGAGCCTGGAGATCATGGCACTACCTATGGAGGTAATCCTTTTGTGTGTGCTGCAGTAAGCAAGGTATTTTCTATTTTTGAAAAAGATCTGATCCTTGCCCATGTGCGGGAACTGACACCTTATCTGGAGTCAAAACTGGATGCACTTGTTGAGAAGCATGAATGTGCTGCATGCCGCAGAGGTATGGGCTTTATGCAGGGAATTGTGATCCAGGGCCGCCCGGTAGGGGATGTGGTGAAGAAAGCTTTGGAAAAAGGTCTGCTTGTGATCTCTGCAGGAAGTGATGTTCTGCGTATCGTACCTCCTCTGGTGATCACCAAAGAGGATGTAGATCAGATGTATGAGATCCTTGATCAGTGCATGGAATAAAAGATTGCATGGAAAAGAGATTGCATAGAAAAACATGTGTATGAAATAAAAGAATAAGATGAGAAGTAAGATACAGCCCCGGGTCAGAAACCTGGGGCTGTTTTCATACATATTAGAGAGTTTATTTAATGATGGTACCGGTTTTCTCACGGTAACCGTCTTTTGCATGGGCAAGGTCTGTGATCACGGTACGGCGTCCTTCGCCTTTCTCAATGAAGGAGATACCGGCCTGGAATTTAGGAAGCATGGATCCTGGGGCAAACTGATTCTCACCCATATAAGTACGTGCTTCATCCACAGAGATCGTATCCAGGAATTTCTCGTCATCTTTGCCAAGGTTCAGACTTACTTTTTCTACGCTGGTAAGGATCATCAGTGTGTCTGCGCCAAGTTCTTCTGCAAGAAGTCCGGCTGTAAGGTCTTTCTCAATGATGGCGCTGGCACCGTGCAGATCAATGCCCTGCTCCATAACAGGGATACCGCCGCCGCCTGCTGCGATCACTACCTGGTCTGCATTTACAAGGGCACGAACTGCTTCAATCTCAATGATCTTCTGAGGCTTTGGAGAAGCAAGGATCCTTCGGTATCCGCCTTCTGGAAGCTCTGTTACGAAATTGCCTTTCTCTTCTTCTACTTCTGCCTCGTCTGCATTCAGTACACGGCCGATAACCTTCTCCGGCTCTGCAAATGCATCGTCATATGGGTCGATCACAGTCTGGGTAAGGATGGTGCTGACTGGCTTATAGATGCCTCTTTTGATGAACTCTGCACGGATGGCATTCTGCAGGTCATAGCCGATATAGCCCTGGCTCATGGCAGAGCAGACGGACATAGGTGCAAAGGTATAATCCGGATGTGCTTTTCCAAATTCATTCATGGCAGTATGGATCATGCCTACCTGTGGGCCATTGCTGTGGGAGATCACTACATGTGCTCCTTCTTCAGTCAGGTCTGCGATCGCTTTAGCTGCCTGCTGGGTGGCGATTTTCTGTTCTGGAAGAGTGGTTCCCAGGGCTCTGTGCCCTAATGCCACAACTACGATTTTTTCACTCATAGGAGATACCTCGCTTCTTTAAATTCTATGATATATCATGTGATGATTGGGATGCTAAAACATCCAATCTTGATTATACGGATTGTTACGTGCTTCACACTCGCACGATCCTGTTCTGGACTTGCAATTGTGTGGGTGTTGAACGGAACAATTATGAATATCTTACATTATAAAAGACATGGGGCGTAATTGCAACAAAATTTATCTGGGAGAGGGGAAATGGATATAGTAAAATAATCATTGACAAATTTGATTATACTGTGTTTTCTAAGGTTGCATTATGCAAAAAAGATATGTTTATATATCAGGGCTTCGTTTTCGGATTTCTCCCGGGCATTTATTATCTCTGCCATTTGCCAAACTCGCACTTACGTGCTCAGACACGGCAAATAGCAGAGAAATTAGCCCAGTCGAAATCTGCGAAAGCCTTGCATGATATATAACCAGGATCTTTTTTGCAATGCAACGAACGATACCATATTACCAAATTTATAATGATTAGACAATATGTAATGACCTCCACTTTGTAACAACGTGGATTTACCTGTATAATAAAGTTGTCAAGACAATATAAACAGGGATTACCGCATACAAAG
>ONBN01000056.1 GCA_900316115.1 uncultured Eubacteriales bacterium | reverse complement strand
TCCATCTTGGAACTCCGACATATCCATATCTTCCAAAGAGAACTCAACCCGAATCTTTTTCGAGTCGACCTCGCCCTTGGAAAGCAAGACAACCGTCTCTATAGACACAGTGTTTGGGAACATATCCACAGGGCACACCTTATCCAGCCTATAGCCACCGTCACACAGATACCGAAGATCACGGGCAAGGGTGGCGCTGTCACAGCTTACATACACCACACGCCGTGGATTCATCTTCAGGATCGTATCAAGGAGGTGGGAATCGCAGCCCTTTCTTGGCGGATCCACCACGATCACATCTGCATACGTACCATTCTTCTCATATTCCCTTGGAAGAACCTCTTCTGCCTTTCCTACAAAAAACTCCAGATTCTCCATATGGTTCAGCTTTGCATTTTCCCTGGCATTGTCAATGGCAGCGGGTATGATCTCCACTCCCCGGACAAACCTGGCCTTCTGGGCAAGGAAAAGGGAAATGGTTCCCGTCCCACAGTACAGATCCCACACATTCTCCTCACCTTTAAGCTCTGCATATTCAAGTGCCTTTGCATACAGCTTCCCGGTCTGATAAGGATTCACCTGGAAAAAGGATAAAGGAGAGATCTGATAGGAAATATCTCCGATCTTGTCTACAATATATGGCTTGCCCCACAAAACTTCCAGCTTGTCCCCAAGGATCACATTGTTTCGTTTTTTGTTAATATTGATGGAAATACTGGTCATCCCAGGGATCTGCTGAAGCTGCTGTGATAAAATCTCTGCCTTTGGCAGCCTGTCCCCATTGATGATCACACATACCATGATCTGTCCTGTAAAAAATCCATAACGGATGAGGATATGACGGACAAGGCCTTTGCCTGTCACTTCATCATAAGGCTGGATCCCGTATTTTTCCATATGGTCGATCACCAGGTCCAGTACCAGCTTGTTTTCTTTTACTCCAAGGGCGCAGTCTCTGTTCTCAATAATGGTATGGGTCCTGCCAGCATAAAATCCGGTAATGATCCTGCCCTCTTTATTTTTCCCAACAGGAAACTGTGCTTTATTCCTGTAATGAAAAGGATGTTCCGCCCCTATCACAGGCTCCATAGGAATCTGGGTAAAGCCTCCGATCCGCCCCAGATGGCCTCTCACCTTTTTTTCTTTAAATTCCAGCTGCTTCTCATAAGTAAGTGCCTGCAGCTGGCAGCCGCCGCACTGTCTGGCAAATGCACACTTTGGCTCTGCCCTGTATAATGAAGGCCGGATGATCTCCATCAGCCGTCCATAGCCATAATTCTTCTTGGCCTTGATAATCTTTGCCTGTACTGTATCCCCGATCACAGCATCTTTTACAAAAACGGTGAAGCCATCTGCTTTCCCGATGCCTTCACCGTCTACGCCGCAATCCTCAATCTTTAATGTTACCAGATCATTCTTGCGATATTCCATATGAATTACATATCTCCTGTTCTTCTTAAATTGGAATCAAAAATCCTGTTAAAGCCCAGCCATTCCTTCTTGCCTTTGTCTGCTGCAAATACCTCTGTCAATGTTTCCATCCTTGCATCCGTATTATCTGCAAGATTCAGTGCAACTGCTTCAACAAGAGCCGGCTTCTTAGGGGAACCGTATTCCAGTTCTCCATGGTGGGCCAGAATACAATGAACAAGCTGATTCTCCAGATCAACTGGAAATCCGGGGATCTCCTTTGCAAGATCATGGATCATCTGTGCACCGATCACTATATGTCCCAGAAGCTGTCCTTCATCTGTATAATCATTCAGTGGAAAAGATGAAAGCTCCCTGGTCTTGCCTACATCATGCAACAGGGCTGCAGTGATCAGGAGATCTCTCTTTATCACAGGATAAGCCCCTGCCATATATTCACAAAGTCTGGTCACGCTTAATGTATGCTCCATCAGACCGCCGATAAAACCATGATGAACCGTCTTGGCAGCGGAATGCTCCTCAAAAGACTTTAAGAATTCTTTGTCCTCCACAAACAGCTTATGAAGAAGTGTGGACAAATATGTGTTCTTCACACTGTCGATCATTGCCACAAGCTGATGGTACATATCATCCGTGCTGTTCTCGCTTACAGGAAGATAATCTGCCGGATCATATTCCTCTGGGAATGCCCTGCGTACCCGCTTGATATTCAGCTGCATGGCTCCTGCAAAGCTGATCACATCCCCAATGATCTCAATATAATCCAGACCATCAAAATCATCAATCCCGTTGGAATTAGGATCCCAAATCTTTCCATCGATCACACCTGTTTTATCCTGCAGGATCAGGTTCTCGTATGGTTTCCCATTCTTAGTCATTGCAGACTGTTTCTGTTTGCAAAGATATATCCCATTTACTCTGTCGCCTTCATGTAACTCATTAATATAACGCATGTTCTGCCTCTCTCTGCTCCCGGTCATGATTGATCCGGCCTATTTTTCATTTACCTTTACGGTAAGTTCTACTTCTCCCAGTTCTCCATCCCCGCTGTATCTGGAAATCTGCATGCTGATCTCCTGACCGATCTCGCAGTTCTGAAGATATGTACTATATTCCTGCATATCATTTATGGGACTTCCATCCAATGCAGTAATAATATCCCCTCGCTGGATCCCGGCTGCCATAGCCGGTGAATCCTTGTCAACTTTCTCTATATACACGCCTTTTGAAATGCCAAGACTTTCTGCTTTCGCCTCAGGAATGCTGATCCCATATATCCCAAGATAACGGGTGGCTTTCTTATTGGACATCTGCTCTATACGGGATCGAAGCTGTGCAATGGAAAATGCCCGGATCACATTGGTATCATCCCTGGTATTTCCTTTGATCACTCCTACGATCTCACCCTTTGTGTTTATCAGTACACCCTTGCTTTCTGTGCATCCCTGGATATTGGTGGTCATCAGCTGGTACTCTGCATCCGCTGCTGAAAGCCTGCCTGATACAGAAGTAACCACTCCATAAAGGACCTGGTCATATTCCCCAGATGGGCTTCCAATTGCGATCACTGGCTCTGCCTGCTCTACATCAAAAGACTGTGCAAGAGATGCCACTGAAATAGCCTCTTTTGTGCTGTCTGAAAGCTCGGATACCCGAACCCACATAACAGACAATCCGGTAGTTTCATCTGTCTGGCATAGATGCGCTTTCGCAGTACTGGAATCTGCAAATGTGACCTGCAGGCTGCTGGTCTTCCCTGATGGCTCCCAGTTAGTCAATATATAAATACAGGAACTGCTTTCAAGAAAAATGATCCCCTCGCCTTCTTCATAACTGAGAAGAGAATCATCCAGAAGATCTGAATGCCCGGATGTTCCGGTTATCCGGACAAGAGCCTTTCTGGGGCTCTCTGCCACATCCAGAACCTGTCTGTATATCTGCTGATATTCTTTCAATGGATCTGTCTCTTCCTGCAGGCTGCTGGTATCCTGTGCAAGATCGGATCCTCCCTGTATGTCTGTATAAGAATCTGTATTTGAAACTGTACTCTTCTTTTCTTCTGATACTGCCTGTTCTTCTGAAGATGCAGGGGGCAGCTTCACAGCTGCAACAAGTCCCTTTTCTTCAGCAAAACGCTCTGCAAACTCAGGCAATGCCCAGGCAAAAGCGCCTGCTGCACACAATCCAAAAAAAACACCGCCAAAGAACAGTGCCAGTCCCTTTCTGAACAAATGCCTGTGCTCTGCGGGGCTTTTCTTAATGGTCTCTCTCATAAACTGATAGTCTTCATTTTCCGGCCTTACGTTCATGTCCTTTCCCATAATGTGTTGTTCTCCCGTGCATTGCTAAAACTTAGACGAATGTATTTTATCAGGAAAGTGTGAACTTTTCATGAATAAATTTTCACATTTTCCTTTTCATCCGATATAAAATCATGTAAAATGAAAGCAGGATTCCATAAGGCATTTCGTAACTGTTCAATACCCTCACAGTTACTAAATGCCAGGTAGTTATGGAATTTCTAATAATTAATATTTTGAAAATAAAGGATGTATTTACGTGAACGAAAAAGCATTAAAATCCCTTGAATATTATAAAATCATACAGTTGCTTACAGAGAAGGCTTCTTCCCCTCTTGGGAAAGAACTTTGCAGGAATCTGCTCCCTTCCGTGGATCTTGCACAGATCCAGCTTATGCAGGCCCAGACACAAGATGCCTTATCCCGTCTTTTCCAGAAGGGTTCCATCTCTTTTGGCAGTGTAAAGGATGTGCGTGGCTCACTGAAGCGTCTGGAGATCGGCAGTACACTTGGGATCATTGAACTTCTGTCTATCTGCAGTCTTCTTGAGAACACCTCCAGGGTAAAGGCATATTCCAGGAATGAAAGAGGCGACCGGCAGGCTGATTCCCTGGACGAGATGTTTGAACAGCTTTCCCCCCTTACCCCTCTTTCTTCTGAGATCCGCCGCTGTATCCTGTCTGAGGATGAGATCAGTGATGATGCCAGCCCTGGACTTTTGAAGGTGCGCCGCAGCATGAAGATCGCCAACGACCGGATTCACACCCAGCTTACTTCCCTGGTCAACGGAGGGGCAAGGAACTATCTTCAGGATGCAGTGATCACCATGCGTAACGGCAGATACTGTATCCCTGTAAAAGCGGAGTACAAAGGGCAGGTTCCAGGCATGATCCACGATCAGTCCTCCACAGGATCCACCCTTTTTATTGAACCTATGGCCATTGTGAAGCTGAACAATGACATCCGTGAGCTGGAGCTTCAGGAGCAGAAGGAGATCGAAGCCGTCCTTGCAGAACTTAGCAACCAGACTGCTGCCTATACAGCAGAGATCCGGGCAGATCTGGAGATCATGGTACAGCTGGATTTTATTTTTGCAAGAGCAGCACTTGCCATGGACATGAACGGAACAGAACCGATTTTCAATACAGAGCATAAGATCCGTCTGAAGCAGGCACGCCACCCTCTTATCCCCCGCAAGAAGGCAGTTCCTATTGACCTGCGCCTTGGGGATGATTTTGACCTTCTTGTTGTAACAGGTCCTAATACTGGTGGTAAAACCGTTTCCCTGAAAACAGCAGGACTTCTTACCCTGATGGGACAGGCAGGTCTTCATATTCCTGCCATGGACCGCTCACAGCTTTCCGTTTTCCATCAGGTTTATGCAGATATTGGGGATGAACAGAGTATTGAGCAGTCCTTAAGTACCTTTTCCTCCCATATGACCAATGTGGTTTCTTTCCTGAATGAAGCAGACAGTGATTCCCTGGTGCTTTTTGATGAGCTTGGTGCAGGTACAGATCCTACTGAAGGAGCCGCACTTGCCATTTCCATTCTTTCTTATCTTCACGAAAGAGGGATCCGCACCATGGCTACCACCCATTACAGTGAGCTGAAGGTATATGCCTTAAGTACTCCTGGCGTGGAAAATGCCTGCTGTGAATTTAATGTAGAGACTTTACGTCCCACCTACCGTCTGCTGATCGGTGTTCCAGGCAAAAGTAATGCTTTTGCTATTTCCTCCAAGCTTGGACTGCCTGACTTTATCATCGATAAAGCAAAGCAGCAGATCAGCGAGCAGGATGAATCCTTTGAGGATGTGCTTACCTCCCTGGAGAACAGCCGTGTAACCATTGAAAATGAGCGTGCTCAGATCGAAGCATACAAGTCCCAGATCGAAACTTTGAAAAAGCAGCTGGAGACAAAACAGGAAAAGCTGGATGAGCGCAGGGACAAGATCCTAAAAAATGCCAATGAAGAAGCCAGACGGATCCTTGCAGAGACAAAGGAATATGCAGATCAGACCATGAAGCTTTTCCATAAATTCCAGAAAGATCATGTGGATACTGCTGCAGTAGAAAAGGAACGCCAGAACATCCGTGCAAGAATGAACAAGGCAGACAATGCCCTTTCCATTAAGGCAGCGCCTAAGAATCCAAAGAAAAAGCTTACAGCCAAGGATATTTCCCTGGGCGACATGGTGAAAATCCTGAGCATGAACCTGACAGGTACCATCAGCAGCCGTCCGGATTCCAAAGGCTTCCTCTTTGTACAGACCGGTATCATCCGCTCCAAGGTGCATATTTCAGATCTGGAACTGGTAGACGAGCCAGTGATCTCCTCTTCAGCCCTCCAGAAAACCGGAGCCGGAAAGATCCGCATGTCCAAGTCCTCCAGTGTTTCCACGGAGATCAATCTCCTTGGCAAAACCGTTGACGAAGCCATTTCTGTCCTGGACAAGTATCTGGATGATGCTTACCTTGCCCATCTGAATAAAGTACGTGTTGTCCATGGTAAAGGTACAGGTGCCCTGCGTAAAGGTGTGCATGATTACCTGAGACGTAATAAACGTGTTGCTTCCTATCGCCTTGGCGAATTTGGTGAAGGAGATTCAGGTGTAACCATTGTTGAGTTTAAGAAATAGAAGGGGAAAAGAAAATGGCATCCAAACAGAAAATCCTGATCGTAGATGATGACAACAATATTGCAGAACTGGTAGCCCTGTATCTTACAAAAGAATGTTTTGAGACAAAGATCGTCAATGACGGAGAACAGGCATTAAAAGAATTTCAGTCCTTCCATCCCAATCTGATCCTGCTGGATCTGATGCTTCCTGGGATTGACGGCTATCAGGTATGCCGGGAGATCCGTCATATCTCGGATGTTCCCATTATCATGCTTTCTGCAAAAGGCGAAACCTTTGACAAGGTCCTTGGCCTTGAGCTTGGTGCAGACGACTATGTGATCAAGCCCTTTGATTCCAAAGAACTGGTAGCCAGAATCCGGGCAGTGCTCCGCAGATTTAATGTAAAATCCCCCTCTGCCCCTTCCAATGAAAAAAGCGTCAGCTACCCTGATCTTACAGTAAACCTTACCAATTATTCTGTTACCTATATGGGCCGTCAGGTGGATATGCCTCCAAAGGAACTGGAGCTTTTGTATTTCCTGGCTTCTTCCCCCAATCAGGTTTTTACCAGGGAACAGCTTCTTGACCATATCTGGGGGTATGAATATATCGGTGATACCCGCACTGTAGATGTGCACATCAAGCGTCTCCGTGAAAAGATCAAAGACCATCCCAGCTGGTCCATTGCCACTGTATGGGGGATTGGTTACAAATTTGAGGCGAAAAGTGAATGAAAGCTTCTCTGTCCAAGAAATTTATCTTCTGTTATATCCTGATCGGCATTACCGGTTTTCTGCTGGTAACAGGGGGCGGCTCCCGTCTGATTGAAAAACATTTGGAGCATTCCCTAAGTGAGTCCTTTTATCAGGAGGTTGTTTCCATTGCCTCAAGTGAGACTGTGACCCACAATATTTCCAGTTACAACCTGGATACCATACAGGAAAATCTTTCATCTATCGCCGTATCCCAGGATACAGAGATCTGGATCCTGAATAATCAAAATGAAATCATTGTAAGCACAGGTAAGAAAAGCTCATCCCCGGTTCCTGTAGAATCCTTTGATCCTACAGCCTGGGGTGGCAGCTATTATCAGATCGGGGATTTTTATGGTTTTTTCTCTTCCCCAAGACTTAGCGTGATCGCTCCTATCACTGCTGATATGTCCACCAAAGGTTATGTAGCCATCCATTATCAGATGCGCTCTCTTTATCAGAACCGCAGTGGTATCCTTCGGATCATGCAGATCATTTTTTTGTTTACCTACATGCTTACCCTGCTTTTAATGATTCTTTATCATTGGCACGTACAAAGGCCTTTGTCCCAGATCATTCAGGGTACTACAGAGTTCGCAGGCGGCAATCTTTCCTACAAGATCCCTGTTACTTCTGAAGATGAAATGGGATATCTTGCCAATATGCTGAATTACATGGCAGAAAAGCTGAACCAGAATGGAGAATACCAGAGACGTTTTATTGCCAATATCTCCCATGATTTCCGCTCTCCCCTTACTTCTATCAAGGGTTATGTGGAAGCTATGCTGGATGGGACGATTCCTGTGGAAATGCAGGACAGATACCTGAACATCATTTCTTTTGAGGCAAACCGGCTGGAGAAACTTACACGCAGCCTGCTTACCCTGAATGATCTGGATGTGCAGAAGCGTATGATGCATAAACAGAAGTTTGATATCAATCAGACCATCAAAACAACGGCCGCTGCTTTTGAGGGAGAATGTACCAGACACAGGATCCGGCTGGAGCTGATCCTTTCAGGTACGGAATTGTTTGTAAATGCAGATATGGAACAGATCCAGCAGGTGCTGTACAATCTTCTGGACAATGCAGTAAAATTCAGTGATGATGATTCCTCCATTGAGGTTGAAACGACTGAAAAGAATGACCGTGTCTTCATTTCCGTAAAAGATCATGGATGCGGCATCCCAAAGAACAGTCTTTCCAAGATCTGGGAACGGTTCTATAAAACAGATGTTTCCAGGGGAAAAGACAGGAAAGGTACCGGCCTTGGGCTTTCCATCGTAAAAGAGATCATCAATGCCCATGACCAGAATATTGATGTGGTCAGTACAGAAGGTATTGGAACAGAATTTATTTTTACCCTGGAAAAGGCCTAATGGCCTATTTCCAGTCGTAGTTTCTTAAATGTCCCTGCAGATTCATATGTGAAAAATCATGCTGGCGCAAAGCCTCATAAAGCACGATTGCCACAGAATTACTTAAGTTCAGGGAACGGATATCACCGATCATCGGGATCCTTACGCAGGTTTCCTGATGATTCACCAGAATATCCTCCGGGATCCCTGCACTTTCCTTTCCGAACATAATATAGCAATCTTCTTCATAAGACACATCTGTATAAGTCTGAGGCGCCTTTGTTGTAGCGTAATAAATCTTTGCTCCAGGATTTCTCTTCAGGAAATCCTCATAATCCAGATATGTAGTCACATCCAGATCCTTCCAGTAATCCATCCCTGCCCGCTTGATCGCTTTTTCATTTAAATGAAAGCCAAGAGGTTCGATCAAGTGCAGTCTTGTACCTGTAGCAACGCAGGTACGTCCGATATTTCCGGTGTTTGCCGGTATCTCCGGCTCATGCAGTACAATATTTAAAGCCATAATAGGATCCTCCTGTTATTTAAAAAGCCCCAGCCTGGCATTTCACAATGCTGACCGGGGAATTATCTTGTATAGTTCATCTTCTGCAGGGCGGTCCAGATATCGGAAATTCTCCCCACTGTACAGCAGGCGGTCATTTCCGGCATTTGCCTGTCCGATCACAGCTGCAGGAAGTCCGGCAGCCTGACATTTTCTCACCAGTCCTTCTCCAGATGGAATCCCCACAAGAAAAGCGCCATCAGAACGCAGCCTGTACAGATTCAGGTCCAGGACCTCACATAATTCCACAGTCTCCTGACGGACAGGAACCTTTCTGAAATCTGCTTCAAGGCCTACCTGGGATACCTCTGCCACCTTCCAAAGGCCGCTTAAAAAGCCCCCCTCTCCCATAGGATAGATCACATCTGCCCCTGCTGCTTCTGCCATTTTCCATACAGTGCCATTTTTCGTTAAATCCTGAATGCCGTATTTTTCCCTAGCTGATAACATATCCTGGATAAACCCCTGAGAAAAACGAAGCCCAAGCATTTCTCTTTTTTCTTCTGCCAGAAGTCTGCTGCCCTCCAGGGCCACAGCCCCCATAACCACCAGTTCATCTCCTGGTTTTAATCTTCCTTTTATTTCCTGCTGCAGTGCTTCCATTGCCTGCCTTCCAAGCTTCATCTGTCTTTCCTCCGCCTGGTCTTACAGCAGAAGGGAGATCACAGTAGGAACTACCATTGCCAGCACAAGAATAATGGCGATCACAGCAGTGATCAGTTTCTTTTTTTTCGGATCAAACATAGCCATTGCATCAAACCTCCTATAATCTGATTTCCTTTACCAGTGCGTTACCTGTAAGTGGATCCTTTTTCTCATAATCAAACAAAAGAACCCTGCCATCTTCAAACACCTCAATATGGGCTGTCTTTGGAATATTTTCCTGTTTACGGTACGCCCATATCCTTTTTTCCTCTGCCTTTTGATCTCTTGCAAAGGAAGGACGGCTTTTCAGCTTTTCCCTAAGGTACAGATCCAGTATCAGTGCATCTGCTCCTTTTTGCACATCCCCATTCTCCAGACTTCCTATAAATTCAAGAAGGATCTCATATCTGCGAAGCCGGTTATGGGAAACCCGGTCATAACCCTTTTGCTCATAAAACCTGCCCAAGGACTCATACATGGTAAAGCTGTCAAGAAACAATGTCTCCAAATATTTTAATGAATTTTCAAACTGTCCACTATTATAGTACACTTCCACCATGTTTTCCACCTTTTTCAGGTTCAAAACATCTTCATAGGAAATCCAGTTTGTGGAAAGCACTTCATATGGTTCCTTTTCTTTATGTACAATGCCATATGTATGCTCCATTTCCTTCATCAAAGAACCCTTCAGAACCTTCAGAAATCCCAGCTGAAACTGCTGGGGGCGCAGTGCATATACATCATTAAAGGAACGATGGAAGCTGTCATAATCCTCATAGGGAAGTCCCGCGATCAGATCCAGATGCTGGTGGATATTCCCAAAGCTGTGTATCTTCTCCACGATCTGACAGATCCTTGAAAAATCTGTTTTTCTGTGAATAGCCTCAAGGGTCTTAAGATTGGTGGACTGTACACCGATCTCCAGCTGGATCAGTCCAGGACGCATGGTTGCCATCAACTCCATCTCATCTCCCCGCAAAAGATCTGCGGCAATCTCAAAATGAAAGTTGGTGATCCCATTGTCATGATCAACAATATACCTCCAGATCGCCATAGCATGGTCATGCTTACAGTTAAAGGTACGGTCCACAAACTTTACCTGTGGAACCTTATGATCCAGGAAAAACTGCAGTTCTTTTCTTACCAGATCAAGACTCCTGAAACGAAGCCTTTTGTCTACCGAAGACAGGCAGTAGCTGCAGGAAAAAGGACAGCCCCTGCTGCTTTCATAATAAATGATCCTGTGGTCAAAATCCTTCAGATCCTTATATGGAAAAGGAACCTTGCTAAGATCCATGATCTCTCTCCATCCATTATGGATGATCTGATCCCCCTTACGGAATGCGATTCCCCGGATCTGTTCCAGGCTTTTTTTATGATCCACATAATATCCGGCAAGTTCCAGAAAGGTTTCTTCCCCTTCCCCCACCATCACTCCGTCAAATACTGGATTCCCTGCAAGAAAGGCCTCTGCATCAAAAGAAACCTCCGGTCCTCCTGCCCAGAAAGGTACAGACGGAAGCACCTTTTTCAGGTCTTCCGCCAGTTCCTTTACAAAAGAGATATTCCAGATATAACAGGAAAAGCAGATCACATCCGGCTTTTCCTCATACAAATCTTTCATGATCTCATCCTTTTGCTGATTGATGGTGTACTCTTTTAACAGAATATGCTGCTGATACTGCCTGGCATAAGCCTGCAGATCATATACTGCCAGATTGGAATGGATGTATTTTGCATTGCACGCTGCAAGAATAATCTTCATATTCTCTTAAATCCTTTACTCCTGAAGAAGGGCTTTCAGTTCTTCTTTGGATGTTAGCCCGATCAGTTTCTTGTATTCTTTACCATCTTTGAAAACGATCAATGTAGGAATACTCATAATCCGGAATTTCTGTGTCAGCTCCGGCTGTGCATCCACATCTACTTTGCCTACTGTAAATCCTTCTTCTCCCAGTTCTTCCACGATAGGACCCTGGCGCATACATGGGCCGCACCAGGTTGCCCAGAAATCAAGCAAAACTGTTTTATCTGACTGAACTACCTCTTCAAAATTCTGTGCTGTAACTGTCTTTACCATAAAGCATTCCTCCTTAATGTTTTTATTATTTTGCTCTCGCCCGTACATACTGTACAGCAGAAAGCCCTGCCTGGGCGCCTTCATAAACAGCCTTGGCTACCTGAAGAAGCCCGCCTGTACAATCCCCGGCTGCAAAAAGCCCAGGAATGGTACTTTCCATATTTTCATTGATCTTAATATTTCCCTTTGATGTAAGAGCAGCTCCCATCTGTCTTGCAATAGAAGCACTGCCTGCGGTCCCTGATGCTACAAAAACGCCTGCAACCGGGAGGACTCTGGCCTGATCCTGCTCTGTATCCTGCACACTGACCTCCGGTGAAAAACAGATCCCTGTAACCTGGTCTTCTCCCTGGATCTTACTGATCTTTCCTGTGTTCACCGGAAAATCCACCGCTCCTGTAAATTCAGGCGCAGCCCCATTGGTACAGATCGTCACCTTTGATGCCATAGCAGCCAGTTCCTCTGCCTCATGCAGGGCAAAATCTCCATTTCCCAGCACTGCCACTTCTTTTCCACGATAGAAAAAAGCATCACAGACTGCACAATAGCTGACTCCCCTGCCTTCCAGTTCCTTCAGTCCCCGGATCCTGGGCGCTTTTCGCTGGCTGCCGGTTGCAAGGATCACACATTCTGCTTCCAGATCTCCTGCAGTTGTCTTTATCACAAAGGTATCAAATCCGCTGATCCCCAGAACCTGTGCCTCCATAAAACGGACACCCAGTTCCTTTGCCTGGGCAATCCCGGTTTCATGAAGTTCCTGTCCTGTCATTGGCTTTGACAGGCCATAGTAATTCTGGATCAGTTCTGCTTTATCAAGGGAGCTGCTGCCCATGCCCACCACAAGTGGTTCCATATTCCCTCTGGCTGCATATAAAGCAGCGGAAATCCCTGCCGGGCCATCCCCTACGATCACGATTTTTTCCAAGAAATCACCTGCTTTCTTCAGATCCATCCGTAAACTCTTTTTCTCCGTATCCAATACACCAGTAAAACACCACTGGCATACATGCGATTAATGGCAGCACATAACGGAACATTCCATTTACAGGAGAAGCCACACAAATTGCCACATTCAAAGCCGGTGCTGCCAGCGCCAGTATTCCTTTTCCCCGCTTCCGATAGAACAGATATCCAGCAAGGATCAGAAGCATCCAGGTATATGCACCGGAATTGCTGATCTGAGCCAGTCCTGGAATGTTTCTCCACAGATATGCATACTGAGCCATCACGCTCCTTGCCGCTGTTGGAAATACATAATCATATTCAAACTGATACTCTGTAAAGGTCTTATTGTATAAGCGGTAAGGCCCCTGTGCCGTATTATGGTAAAATGGATAAAAATATCCGTAGGTATTATGAAGAGTTGCCTCTATATAAATACCTGGATGCTTTTTACACATGGAAAACCAGGCTTTAAAATAGTTCATCAGTTTTTCTTTTGTAATATTCCCGGTACGGTAGGTAGCCTTCACAGGGTCAGAAAGCTCAGGATTGTACCTTTGCGCCAGCTGGTCATAATTCAGGATCTGGTTAATGGCATCCTTCTCCTCCTCTGTAACATCCTCCGGATATGACTTCACATATCTGGCTGTCTGCTGGAACGGAATGGAGAAATAAACCCTGCTGGAAATAGAAGAAATCCCAAGTGCAGGTGCTACTACTTTCTCTGAAACCGTATAGCTGCCAAACACTGCGATCGCCAGAGCCAGAACCACCAGCCTCTGTCTTTTTGTTACAAAAAACAGCAGGAAAATCATGGAAGCAAATACCATGTAGATCCCGTTGTTCCTGCAAAAACAGGTAAGGATCCCAACAATGGTAAGCTGCACCAGCTGGGAAGACAGTCTTTTACCGCTTCTTTTCTGAAGTGCAGGAATGGCGCACTCTGCATACAATGCCATATAAAGGGCAAACACTGCGCTGAACATGCTGTCCTTGATCACAGTCTGGGCATAAGTGCCAAACATAGGCATCAGGCCGAAAAACAGCACAGAACCTACATACAGCTGCTTTGGCGCTTTCCACTTTTTCAGGCGGCTACATACCCCTGAATAACAGTAGCACTCCAGAAGGGATGTAACTAATATGATAAGAAATACTCCCATATTATCATTGATCAGCCTGCCAATACTCATAAGCAGGCCAACGAACATGGTCAGCACCCAGGCATGTCTTGTGGTAAACTTCTCACCGCCAAAATACATATCCAGCTGTCTGTATCCATCTGCCGGAACAGAACCAGGGAAAAATACAACGATCCACGGCAGCCAGCAAAGATAGATCACAAGAAACGCCCATAAATGACTGTGCTTCTGGGCAAATGCAGGAATTGGCTTCTTTGCCCTGACCTGATACAGATTATATCTGGACAACCAGCCATAAAATACGCTGAGAACCACATCAAACAGGATAAAATACCCCACAAAAGCAAGGAAAGCGATCACCATCTGCTTACGATTCCCCATAAAGAAAACCCAGCTTCCCTGTGTGGAATAACTGATACCGATCAACATGCATACGGAAAAGAATGCAGACAGAAGATGGGTGATCCACTTCTTATCTTCCACAAATCTGTCCCACACCTTATAATAAAATACGATCAGCGCTGCCAATACGATCAGTTTGTCCAAACGTATCCCATTTAATTCACTGTTCAGTGTCCTTAACAGGCCATTGGCTTCTACAAACTCTCCTGACAGGGCGATCGCAGTGGCGCTCCAGAATGCTGCGACCACTGATATCCATTTTCTTTTATTCATGAATCAAACTCCTCCTGAATCTCTGTCAACTCTCCTTATCTTATCATTCACGCCCTTTAAAATCAAGATAAGCCTACATATAAAAGAACCTTCCGTACCAGAGCATTCTCGTCTGATACAAAAGGTTCTTCTTAATATATAATATTTTTTAGTGTCAGCCTACCAGCGGATACTTATCAGTAAGCCCTTTCACCAGTGCCTTTGCCTCTTCCTGATGATCCCTGCTTTTCAGCATTAAGGCGATGGCTTCTGCGATCACATCCATATCCTCAGGCTGCATTCCCCTGGATGTAACAGCCGGTGTTCCAAGACGCACACCACTTGTTACAAATGGAGACTGTGGATCATTTGGAATAGCATTTTTGTTGCAGGTGATATTTACAGAATCCAGAAGATTTTCCATTTCTTTGCCGGTAACTCCCAGGTTTCTTAAATCCACAAGCATCAGATGGTTATCTGTTCCGCCAGAAACAATATCCACGCCTCTCTTCATAAGGCCTGCACATAATGCCTTGGCATTCTCTACCACCCGTTTTCCATATTCCTGGAATTCAGGCTCCAGTGCTTCTTTGAAGCAAACTGCCTTTGCTGCGATCACATGCATCAACGGACCGCCCTGAATCCCCGGAAAGACGGCTTTATTAAAGTTGAATTTCTTTGCAGTTGCAGCATCACTGAGGATCATGCCACCTCTTGGCCCACGAAGTGTTTTGTGTGTAGTAGTGGTAGTCACATCTGCATAAGGAATCGGACTCGGATGCTGACCGGTTGCCACAAGACCGGCAATATGTGCCATGTCAACCATCAGATATGCCCCAACTTCATCTGCGATCTCACGGAATTTTTTGAAATCAATGATCCTTGCATAAGCACTTGCGCCTGCCACGATCAGCTTCGGTTTGCACTCTCTGGCAATGCGGGCAACCTCTTCATAATCGATCACACCATCATCATTTACACCATAGGAAACTGCTTTAAAATATGTTCCGGACATGTTTGCCGGGCTTCCATGTGTCAGATGTCCTCCATGGTTCAGGTTCATGCCAAGCACTGTATCTCCAGGCTTAAGCATTGCAAAAAATACAGCCATATTGGCCTGTGCACCGGAATGAGGCTGAACATTTACATATTCACAGCCAAAAAGCTTTTTTGCCCGTTCAATGGCAAGAGTCTCAACTTCATCCACGCAAACACAGCCGCCATAAAATCTTTTTCCAGGATATCCTTCTGCATATTTATTTGTAAGAGGGCTTCCCATAGCTGCCATAACTGCTTTGCTCACCCAGTTCTCGGATGCGATCAGCTCAATATGGGAATTCTGTCTTTCAACTTCAGCCTTGATCAGCCCTGCAATCTCAGGATCTACTTTCTGGATTTCTTCAAATGAATACATTCCTGCTCCTCCTCTTAATAAAGGCAATTTCTCTCTTTTCTTTTAAAGCGTTACCAGGTTAGAGTATACATGATTCAGCAGTGTATGTCAACGTCCAAAAGACATTTGTCCGTCCCACAAAAATTTTTGTATTTTATTTTGACTAATTACCAATTTTTTGATTTAATAAGAAGGTAATTAAGATCAGGCAATATAAGCTTAGATAATACAATAAGAAACCATATATCATTAATTATTAATTGAAAGGATTATTATGAGAAATTTTGAATACTATACTCCTACCCATATCATATTTGGAAAGGATACCCATTACCAGATCGGAGAACTTTTAAAACAGGGCAATTATAAAAAAGTTCTCATTCATTATGGAAGCGGCAGCGTGATCCGCTCCGGTCTTTTAAAAGAAATCACAGATACCCTGGACACTGCAGGTGTATCCTATGTAACCCTTGGCGGCGTGGTACCTAACCCCCGGCTTTCCAAGGTTTACGAAGGGATCCGTCTTTGCCAGGAAGAACAGGTGGATTTTATCCTTGCAGTCGGCGGCGGCAGCGTGATCGACTCTTCCAAAGCCATTGGTTATGGAACCGCTAATCCCTGGACAGATGTATGGAACTTTTTCCTGAAAAAAGAAACTCCCACAGCCTGTCTTCCTATCGGTGTGATTCTTACCATCGCAGCCTCAGGCAGTGAGATGAGCAGTTCCGCAGTGATCACAAATGAAGATGGATGGATGAAGCGTGGCTGTGCCAAAACCGATCTCTGCCGTCCTAAATTTGCGATCTTAAACCCACGGCTTACTTATACATTACCTCAATATCAGACAGAAAGCGGATGTGTGGATATTCTGATGCACACCATGGAACGGTATTTTGTAAATCTTGAAACAATGGAGATCACTGACAGCATCAGTGAGTCTCTTATGCAGACAGTGATCTATAATGCCAGGATCCTGATGAATGAGCCAGGAAATTATAATGCACGTGCAGAGATCATGTGGGCCGGTTCCCTGTCTCACAACGGGCTTACAGGCTGTGGCACAGGTGGAGGCGACTGGGCATGCCACCAGTTGGAGCATGAACTGGGAGGCCAGTATGATGTAACCCATGGTGCAGGTCTTTCTGCTTTATGGGGAAGCTGGGCACGGTATGTATACAAAGAAAATCCGGAACGCTTTGCCCAGTTTGCTACAAATGTGTTTGACATTCCCTGTGGACTTGATTTTGAAAAAACAGCCCTGCAGGGCATTCAGGCCATGGAAGACTTTTTCCGTTCCATCCAGATGCCTACCAACCTTCATGAGCTGGGGCTTGACCTGACTGACAGCCAGATCCATGATCTTGCCTTCCGCTGCAGCTTTGAAGATACACGTACCATTGGTGTATTCATGCAGCTGAACATGAAAGATATGGAAAAAATCTACCACATGGCCAATACCGTTAATCAAAATGTGTGAATAAAATAATTTGTTTAAATATTGGAAAAGGTGCCCTGGAATTTATTTCCCTGGCACCTTCTTCATTCCCTTTTCTTAATAATTATAATTGATTATAACTGCAGCTCTGCAAGCTCCTGGTTAATGGTATCCTCGCAGTCAGCCATTGCCTGCAGGGTCATGGTAAGAAGCTTTTCCAGTTCCCATCCAAGCTGTCTTGCTCCTCTTTCTATTACCTCTCTTGAACATCCGGCTGCAAATCCTTTACTCTTATATTTCTTTTTCAGGGATTTCAGTTCCATGTCCTTTGTGCTTTTTGACGGACGCATAAGTGCTGCTGCCCAGATCAGACCTGTCAGTTCATCTGCAGCAAACAATACTTTCTCCATCTCATGCACTGGCTCCACATCCAGTGTTACACCACATTCAACTGTAATTCCATAGCCATGGGAAACAACACCGTGAATAATATCCTCTGATACTCCGGCCTCTCTTAAAAGCTCCGGTGCTTTCAGACAATGCTCTGCCAGATAGCATTCAAAATCTATGTCATGCAATAATCCCACAATTCCCCAGTGTTCCTCTTCATCGCCATAACCAAGCTCTCTTGCATACCATTTCATTACACTTTCTACAGTAAGTGCATGCTGGATATGAAATGGATCTTTATTATATTTTTTTAATAAAGCAAATGCTGCGTCTCTTGAAATATCACTCATGGCCTTTCATCGCCCTGCCTTTCATATATGGTGATGTCGCCTGCCGGCGGCATATTTATTAAGATAATATACCTGTATCCATACTATGTCAATAGGTTTTATCCCTTGCGATTTTCCGGTATTGTAGAGTTATAATTGATGTGACACCTACTTCTTAACTTCCTATAAATTTTAACACTCAAAACAAACTGATATCGCAAAAGAGGCTACTCTAAGTCTTCAATCGGGGTTGTTGCCATCTCGAACTCTG
>ONBN01000067.1 GCA_900316115.1 uncultured Eubacteriales bacterium | reverse complement strand
GGATATCCTGACGATGAGTATTTCTTTTTAAAACTCATTGATATGAGCAGAGTTGATTATGTGAGGAATCCTAAATCCCATAAGTTTTGTGATTGAGCCGTACCTTTTATCTTTGCTTCTTACGGCTATGGTACTGTACAAAATCCGGACTATACCATAAAAAAACCAGCGGATCTGCTTACAATCTGCAGGTAGATCCGCTGGAGGCAGTTATTATTTCCTGCATCTGGTACGAATGTACCAGATCAGAACTGCTGTAATAAGAAGAATAACTACAAAATAAATAATAGACGCTGTAAATCCCTGAAAAAGCATGTTGATCCCTGTTGCAGCGCCATAGCAAAGCAGTGCAATCCCTGATGCTTTCTGTAATTTCTCTTCATCATAGATCTTCTTTCGTAAATCTGCATTACCGCCTTTCATGAAGAAATCCCCATGTCCTGTAAGCAGCATAACACCTACCACCAGTGACACTACGGTAATGAAAATGTCCAGTGTTTCCCCCATCGTTCCTCTCCAATCTTTTTTGTATATGCATCAGTCTCTGCTTAATAAAAGCAGATGATCGGTACATCGTATTGAATAATATTATACAGTATTGCCGCATTGGCAGGCGGCAGGTTGATACATCCATGGGATCCCCCATAAAGATATCTGTCACCACCAAAGTATGGCTGCCAGGAAGCATCGTGGAAGCCTATGCCGCCATTAAAAGGCATCCAGTAAGTAACCGGTGTCTCATATTCATAGGTGCCATCCGGCTTCTGCTTGCCTCTAAGCACATCCGGGCTCTTCTTCCAGTACAGGGTATAGATCCCTTCCGGAGTCTTACGATCCTCATACTGCATATCACCTGAAACAATATCTGAATCAAAAATAATGCTTCCATCCTGGTAATAATACATATGCTGTCCTGACAGATCAACCTCAATATAGGTATTACCAAGATCATTATATCCATGGGATTCTGCTCTTTTTGAATATGCCGGCTCCCGGACTGTCTGGGTGCCGCTGCTGATCTCCTGCGTCAGCTGCTCCACTTCCTGCGCCTGATCGATCTCCCATCCATAAACAGAACTATACACATGCACAGTACGTCCGCTGGTAGTATGGAATTCCCTGGTAGTTCCAACTGTATCATGATCCTTTGCCAGCTGTGCTACGAAATCCGTAATATGCTGTTTAAAGGAAGAATCGTCTCCTCCGATCAGCTGGCCTTTCTCATCTACCTCCAGCCAGTCTTTCAAAGTACCGCCATCCAATGTAACCTGCTGATCTCCAAAGGTATAGGTAATGCTTGCCTTTGTATAATTGTTGTATGCATCCCTTGTAGCCTGCAGATCCGGGCTGTCACTGGTCACTGCTGCCTGCACATACACATCCGGATCACTTCCAAGATCTACTGTAGTCTGGCTGCCTGATACTGCTGCATCAAGTACTTTATAGGCTTCCTTTACTTTCAGTTCGCTTCCCTGTGTCTCAGGAACGATCTGAAACTCACTGCCGCTTAAAGCAACATATGCATTCTCCGGCTTTACCTGATTCTCTTCTTTTGCACAGCTTAATTCCTTCACCTGATTCTGCAGCAAAGTCTTATCATAGGTCGCATTCTCCTGGGTGGTGTAGCTTCTTGTTTCAAAAAAGCCCCTGATCCATTCATAAGGCTTCTGGCTTTTCAGAAGTGCCAGCACCTCCCCATCTGATACATACTGGTAATTAATACTGCTTCCTGAAATACTCTCAGGCTCCTGATCTCTTGCCAGTACCTGGATGGAGTAATTCGCTACCTGTCCTGCAATGGCCTGTTCCACCTCATACGCAGTCTTCCCGGAACAGTCCATACCGTTGATCTGTGTTCCACGGAAAAAATGATTGGAATAATAATAAGATACTGCTGCATAAGCACAACCTGCAGACACGATCATCATTGCAGCTACCATTCCAGTAATCTTCAGGCCTTTGTGCTTTTTCTTACGCTTCTGGGGCACCATAGCAGAATCCAGATCCTCATCTGTAATAGGCACATATGCGATCTGCTTTGGGCGGGCAGACCTCCTGGAAGAAGACTCCTGTGCCTGCTTCTGCACATGCTGCCTGGAAGGCTTTTTCTTTTCTTCTATATATTCGGAAGCATCCTCCTCATACTCTGGGGCATTTTCTTCATACTCATTTTCGTACTGTGAATCATCCTCTTCATACTCATCTTCGTACTCCGAATCATCCTCTTCATACTCGTCTTCGTACTCTGGATCATCCTCTTCATACTCATCTTCGTATTCTGAATCGTCCTCTTCATACTCATCTTCGTATTCTGAATCCTCTTCTTCGTACCCGTCTTCGTACTCTTCGTCTGTTGTGATCGGATCCATTGCCTCATTGATCCTGTCTTCAATGGATGGCTGGCTTTGACCGCTTCTTCTTTTTTTATTGCTCATCTATACTCTCCTCAATGGCAATCACACACTTATAAAATGTCACGTGTTGTTATTATAACACACTTTCCCCTTTTATGTGACTTAAACTATAACTTTATTTTATCCTCACCTATCTATTTTATCCTTTAGACAGTTTGTTTTTGTAATCTCTCTTTGCCACTTTACAGAATATCTTTCATAACACGCAGAGCATTTCCCTGCCACATTTTATCAACTACACGCTCCGGCATTTTGTGCTGGAGAAGAGCCTCCCGCAGCTTGCACAGCTCATCACAGCTTCGGATCTGCAGTTTTCCCTCTATGCCGTCAAAATCAGTTCCCAAAGCCAGCACATCTTCACCGCCCACCTGATAAATATGCTTAATATGGTAAAGCATATGGGATATACTGCTTTTCCCGTCTGTTCCAAGGAAATCCGGGCATAGATTCAGACCGATCACACCACCTTTTTCAGCTATAGCAGTGATCATGGTATCTGTAAGATTACGGGGATGGACAGTAATAGATCTTGCATTGCTGTGAGATGCGATAAAAGGCTTCTGACTGTGCCGTGCCACATCCCAGAAACCGCCATCAGACAGATGGGAAACATCCACAATGATCCCCAATCGGTTCATTTCTTCCAGTGCCTGGAATCCAAAGCTTTTAAGGCCGCTGGACATCACTCCCTGATCAAGGGAATTAGGATACCCGATCTCATTCTCATAATTCCAGGTCAGTGTGATCAGACGGATCCCTCTGTTATAAAAATGCTGCAGCTTTTCCAGGCTGTTTCCAACAGGTGTACCATCCTCCAATGTTAAAAGCGCCCCTATCCTGCCAGTATCCATACACTGCTGGATGTCTTCATATTTTTTAACAAAAACAACCTTATCATGGCACTCCTTAAGATTTTTCTCAAACACATCGATCATATGATTGGCTGTTACATATGCCTTCTCATCCCGTTTTGCAGTGCCGTATTTGCCTACATCAAAAAAAGTGGAAAAGCACTGCATCAGTGCTCCCGCCTTTTCAAGCCGTTCCACATCCACACTGTATGGATTATGCATCAGATTTCCCCTGTGAAAAACAGATGCCAGTTTTGATACTGTGTCACAATGCAAATCAATCATTTTTTATTCCCCCAAGTTTTCTTTCCGTATCTTTGATCACATAAAAATACATGGCAATCAAAAGCAGGGTTGCCACTACCCATGCTGCCGGGCTTGCGAGACAGGCTCCTATATAACTTCTCTTATGTGCAGCTACCACAGCTGTCACTCCTCTGCCTGCCAGTTCTGCAACACCGGACATCATAGGCAGAAGGCCGTATCCCATACCCTGGATCCCGTTTCGCAGCACATTTACAAAATGCAGAGGGATCATGAAAAATCCTACACATTTCACATATGTATCCACCATAGGAAGTACAGAATCTATATTGTCGGAAATGAAAAGATATGCAAAGTATTTTCCCCAGAAAATCAGGATCATCCCGGTAACAATAGCATAAGCCACTCCTATGATATGAGCACTGCGAAAGCCTTCCCGGACTCTTTGCACATTTCCTGCTCCTACGTTCTGTGCATTATATGTAGCCATTGCCGTACCCAGGGCGACGTATGCCTGTGAAAATATATTTTCCACTTTCTGCCCGGCTGTAAATGCAGCAACTGCATAGGCTCCCAGAATATTTAAGGCACTTTGTACCATCATTGCCCCAATGGCTGTAATGGAATACTGAAGTCCCATGGGAATCCCCACACTGATCTGATTCTTTGCCAGAGATGGGCGGTATTTCCAGTCATCCCTGGAAAGATGCAATTCCGGCACTGCCTTTATAATATAGATCAGGCACAGCAAACTGGAAACTCCCTGGGAAACCACGGTAGCCCAGGCTGCTCCTGCAGCTCCCATATGGAAAACTATAATAAAAACAAGATCCAGCACAATATTTAAAAGTGCTGCCAGGATCAGAAAATATAATGGTGTTTTGCTGTTGCCTAAAGCTCTCAGGATACTTGCCAGAATATTGTATAACACCTGTGCAAAAATCCCGCCGCAAATGATCATGATATACGCATAAGCATCCTTAAAAATATCTGATGGTGTATTCATCAGCTTTAAAAGACTGTGCATCCCGATCATACTTACGGCAGTCATCACAACAGAAACTATTACAGACAAAATCGCTGCATTTCCTACTGTCTGCCGCATTTCGTCCATTTTCCCTGCACCGAATTTCTGTGCTGTCAGAACTGTAAAGCCTGCTGTAAGGCCTGTAAGGAATCCAAGGATCAAAAACATGATGGTTCCTGTGGAACCAACTGCTGCCAGAGCCTTTGTGCCTACAAACTTTCCTACAATAATCGCATCTACCATGTTATAAAACTGCTGAAATACATTTCCGATAAATACTGGAATAGTAAAATCCAGGATGATTTTCATCGGCTTCCCTGCAGTCATATCTGTCCGCATTTTTACTCCTCCTCTTATACAGACAATTGTCCAAAAAAGCGGCTTTTTTGCCGTATTTCCTTAATAGCAGAGAGATTATAGCAAAAAGCCCCTGCTTGTGCAAGGGCTTTTTTTGTGTATTTTCTGTATGGGTGAATCCCGGATTATTTCTGGATCAGAAGAGATTTTCCTGTCATTTCTTCCGGCTGCTCCATACCCATTAACTGGATCAGGGTAGGTACAATATCTGCCAGGCATCCATTCTCTCTTAATGTGTATTTCGGATCAGCATTTACAAGGATAAACGGAACAGGATTGGTGGTATGAGCAGTAAATGGCTCGCCTGTCTCATAGTCGATCAGCTGCTCTGCATTACCATGGTCTGCACAGATAAACATCTGTCCGCCAACTTCCTTCACTGCTTCCACTGCTCTTCCAACGCAGGCATCTACTGTCTCAACAGCCTTGATAGCCGCTGCCTCAACACCTGTATGGCCTACCATATCCGGATTTGCAAAGTTGATGATGATCACATCATACTTCTGGGAGCGGATCGCATCTACCAGCTTATCACAAACCTCTGGTGCACTCATCTCAGGCTGCATATCATAAGTAGGAACCTTAGGTGATTTTACAAGGATCCTGTCCTCACCTTTATTCGGCTCTTCTACACCACCGTTAAAGAAGAATGTTACATGTGCATATTTCTCTGTCTCGGCAATACGGGCCTGTGTCATATTATGAGCTGCAAGATATTCGCCAAAAGTATTATGAAGTGCTACCTTATGGAAAGCCACCTGCTTGTTCGGAATAGTATCATCATAATCTGTAAAGCATACATAAGTAAGATCCAGTCTCTTCTCACGTTCAAAACCTGTAAAATCATCTGAGCAGAAAGCTCTTGTGATCTCACGTGCACGGTCAGGACGGAAGTTAAAGAATACTACTGAATCCTTATCAGAAACAACAGCTACCGGCTGTCCGTCTTTCTTGATCACTGTAGGAAGAACAAACTCATCTGTTTTTCCATTGTCATAGGAAGCCTGTACTGCCTGTGCAGCATCTGTGCCTTCTACGCCTTCGCCCTTTGTAAGAGCCTTATAAGCCAGTTCCACACGATCCCAGCGGTTATCACGGTCCATTGCATAGTAACGTCCGGATACCACACCGATCTGACCTACACCGATCTCATCCATCTTCTTCTGCAGTTCTTCAATGTATCCCTTTCCTGATGCAGGCGGTGTGTCACGTCCGTCAAGGAAGCAGTGTACATATACCTTTTTCAGGCCTTCTCTCTTGGCCATCTCCAGAAGTCCGAACAGATGTGTAATGTGGCTATGCACACCGCCATCAGAAAGAAGTCCCATGAAATGAATGGCAGAATCATTGTCTTTTGCATTTTTCATGGCTGCAAGCAATGCTTCATTCTTAAAGAAATCACCATCCTGAATCTCTTTTGTGATCCTGGTAAGTTCCTGATATACAATACGGCCTGCGCCCATATTCATATGTCCAACCTCGGAGTTACCCATCTGTCCTTCCGGAAGACCTACAGCAAGTCCGCTGGCATTTCCTTTTACAAAGGGGCATTCAGCCATCAGCTTATCCATAACCGGAGTTGCAGCCTCATATACTGCATTTCCATCATGTCTTTCATTTAATCCATAACCATCAAGAATCATTAATACGGTTGGTTTTTTACTCATAATTTCTCCTTTCGCATATCAATTTCCATATACACGGATCGTCTTTGAGATCCGTTTTACAGAAGCACGGTTGGATAATTCCTGGATTGCTGTCTTAAAATCACCTTCCCGTACTTTTGCAGTAATTACAACTACTTCTGCACAGTCATCATCCTTGCGCTCTTTCTGGATGATCTGTGCAACACTTACATGATATTTTGCAAAAACTTCTGTCATCTCAGCCAGTACACCGCACTTGTCTTCCACATGAAGTCTGAGGAAATACCGGTTATAGGTGCTTTCCATTTTTTTCACAGGAAGCTGCTTATAGCAGGTACATCCGATCCGTCCGCAGCATCCGGCCTGGATATTGCGTACAATCTCAAAAATATCCCCTACAACAGCACTTGCCGTAGGCATTTCTCCGGCGCCCCGTCCAAAGAACATGGCATCCTCCACAGCATCACCATGAACAAATACTGCATTATAGGAATCATTAACAGTAGCCAGTGGATGAGTACTTGGAATCAGCATAGGGCATACATATGCCTCTACCCCTTCTTCTGTATTCCTTGCCACACCAAGAAGCTTGATATCGCATCCCATCTCTTTTGCATAACGGATATCCTTTGCAGAAATCTTGGTAATTCCTTCAATATATACATCATCAAACACAACTCTGGAATTAAATGCCACAGAAGCAAGGATAGCTACTTTACGTCCTGCATCCAGTCCGTCAATATCTGCGGTAGGATCTGCCTCTGCATACCCAAGCTCTGTAGCAAGGGCAAGAGCATCTTTAAACTCCATACCATCCTGGGTCATCCTGGTAAGGATAAAGTTGGTAGTTCCATTCACGATCCCCATGACTTCCGTCATGTGGTTGCCTGCAAGACTCTGCTTCAGTGGCCCGATAATGGGAATCCCTCCTGCTACCGCAGCCTCAAACATAAAGTCTACTTTAGCTTCCCCTGCAGTCTCCAGAAGCTCCCGTCCATGTACTGCGATCAGGTCTTTGTTGGCGCTTACTACATGCTTGCCAGCCCTAAGCGCATCCAGAATGTATTCTTTTGCCGGATGGATCCCGCCCATCACCTCGATTACGATCTCTATGGAAGGATCTTTAACAATCTCCTGCCAGTCATTCGTAAGAAGAGAATCATCTCCCAGCTTCCTGGCAGCCTTTTCAAGATTTCGCACAAGAATCCTGGAAATCTTCACCTTACAGCCAATCTTTGCTGTCATCTCTTCTTCCTGGTTCTGCAGTACCTTATATACGCCTGTTCCAACAGTTCCAAGCCCCAGAAGGGCTGCTTTTATGACTCTCTCTTCCATTGGAGTCCCCCTTTTTGCGTTCTTACTGTACACAGCGTTCAATGTTAGATCCGCTGCGCTGTCTGTAAAAACACAGATGGATCTGCTGCGCTTTTAATAGTATGGCAGAAACAGGGATTTGTCAAGCATGAGAGCCTTGAAAACAGGCCTCTTTCTGTTCATACTTTTTCATTTTTCTTTACTTCTTCCTCCAGCTGCCGCTGCAGAAAATCGATATAGCAAAAACATCCATAAACAAGAAAACAGATCCCAAAAGACAAAAATCCTGCTCTGATCCTGTATCCTGGTACTGTGCATCCTTCCTGGATCCCTGCCGTCAAAAGAGAAAACAGCAAAAGGGAAAAAATCACAGTAACCGCCACAGACAAAATTCTCTTCCATATCTTCATGAACACCTTCTCCTTTTGCCCCTCAATAGGGTAGTTATATGCACACTATTATTAATCCAATTTTACATTGATAATAGTTTTATATCAAGAATAAATTGGACGGTATGTCTGTATGATAAAATATGACCGGTTATGGGAAACAATGAAAAAGAAAGGCATTTCCCAGTATGCACTTTATACCTATTATGGAATTGACCGCTCACTTCTGGATCGTTTCCGTAAAAATAAAAACATAGAAATCTATACTTTGGATCGTATATGCACTATCCTTGACTGTAACATTGAAGATATTGTAGAGCATGTACCGGATCCACCTTCACAAAAGCATTAACGGACTGCTTTCTGTCTGTATTTTTTGCTATATTTCTTTATATTATTCTAACGTATTTTTGTTTAATATTTGTCTTTAGAGCATTTTGGTCTAACTTGAAAGTCAGCTGTTCTGCATCTGTATTGCTCCTATAGTAAAATAGTCTGATTTTATCTTTAAACATTTTAAATTTCCCTTTTTTTCTGAAAATAATCCTTTTTTATTTCCCAATTTACGGATATAATGATACCAAGGCTAAAATAGTAGCTGTTCAGTTTTGGGGATAAAGGTTCTGAATCAGCTGCAATATAAAATGAGAGGTTAGCTTATGAATGTATTTGACATTTTAGGACCGGTTATGATCGGTCCTTCCAGTTCTCACACTGCCGGAGCCGCCAGGATCGGTCTTGTCACCCGTGCACTCCTTTGCCAGGAGCCGGTATCTGCCAGCATACTTCTACATGGGTCTTTTGCAAAAACATACAAAGGCCACGGCACAGACAAGGCACTGGTTGCAGGCATCCTGGGTATGCAGACAGACGATGAACGGATCCGCTTTTCCCTGGATGAAGCCAGGAAACAGGGACTTGCTGTCACCATCACCACAGGTGAAATTGATGGTGCCCATCCTAACACTGCACAGATCACACTGATCGGTAAAGATGGAAAACAGGTATCTTTGCTCGGAAGCAGTACAGGTGGTGGAAATATCCTTATTACACGTATCAATGGTATGGAAGTCTCACTTACCGGTGAAAAGACTACCCTGATCATCCTGCACAAGGACGCACCAGGCACCATTGCAGCCGTCACAGAGCTGGTAGCAGGCTATGGAGTCAATATCTGTAACTTCCGGCTTTCCAGGGAGTCCAGGGGTGGCCAGGCGGTTATGACCATTGAGGTGGACGGCAATCTTGGCACTGCCATCAATAAAAAGATCCAGGGGCTTCCAAATATTTATTCCAGCATTATGCTACAGCCTATTTGATCTGGAATATGCATAAATGTTATGGACAAAATAATTTTAATTTCTGTCCAGGCATGATCAATTTATTGTAATAGGAGGTTTTCTTTCTTATGGAGCTTAACTATTCTTCTGTATCCCAGCTGATACAGGAAGCCGTCAAAAATAAAGTAACCATTTCTTCCCTGGTATTAAACCAGCAGGCGCAGCAAATGGAACTTCCCAGGCAGGAACTATATGATAAAATGCTGAATAATTATCAGGTAATGAAATCCTGTATTGCGCCAGGCTGTGCCAAAGACCTGAAAAGTACCAGTGGCCTTACAGGTGGTGATGCCTGGAAAATGAAACAGTCTGTAGACAAAAAGGAGAACCTTACCGGTTCCCTGATTGGCGGTGCACTTTACCGTGCACTGGCTGTTTCTGAACTTAACGCTTCCATGGGACGTATTGTGGCTGCCCCTACAGCCGGAAGCTGTGGGATCCTTCCTGCTGCCGTCCTTACTATGGAAGAAGAAAAGCATCTTTCTGAAGAACAATGCGTCATGTCTCTTTTTACTGCCTCTGCCATAGGTATGGTGATTGCCAACAATGCTTCACTGGCAGGAGCAAGGGGTGGATGCCAGGCAGAGTGTGGTTCTGCTTCTGCCATGGCTGCAGCTGCTATCGTAGAGCTTGCCGGGGGCACACCGGAAATGATCGGTTCTGCTGTTGCCATTGCCCTGAAAAATATCCTTGGGCTTGTATGCGACCCTGTAGCCGGTCTTGTGGAGATCCCCTGTATCAAGCGGAATGCTTCCGGCGTTACAGGCGCATTTACAGCTGCTGAACTGGCTCTGGCAGGGATCAGAAGTGCCATTCCTGCAGATGAAGTGATCTGGAGCATGAAAAAGATCGGAGACGTTATGCCTGCTGCCTTAAAAGAAACCGCAGAGGGCGGCCTTGCCGCCACTCCCACAGGACGCAAACTTCACACACAGGTTTTTGGAGAGTAGCCCTTTGCTTTCTCCTTACATAGGAATCATAAACTCCCTGCTTGTCAGTCTTTTTTACTTAATAATAGATTCAGAAAGTACTGGACGTAGTGAAAAAACGCATATGGTATGGAGTTTGTAATCTGGGAATTGTAATCGGAGCAATCACAGAATCGCAGAGATTGATCAACCATGCTTTGCAATCAGAGAAAACAGGAGGGCAGATTTATATGTGTAGTGCGTTAGAAGAATTGGTAAATGAGGGTGTTCAGAAAGCTTCCTGTATACTTTAAATAGGTCAAGAGATTGACACAAAAAAATACCTCAAGTAAATTTAGATTATTACTGACCTGCCAGTTGGTAAAAATCTAAAGAGTACAAGAGGTATCTAAAATGAATGTTAACGGCAAGAGAAAGAAAAATCAAGTAGTAACAGCAAATATTTTTGAACAGCAGGAGCTTTTGAAAAAAGCGGAGGTGATCAGAGCGAATCTCACAGCTTCCACATGGCGTGAGTTGGAAACCAATGGTAAATTTGATAAAAATGAAAAACTCTCCTTTATCAGTGATGACATGCTTATCTTAGGATGCGATGTAGGCAGTGAAACACATTATCTGAGAGCTATTGATACCAGAGGCAGAGAACTCAGTAAATCCGCATTTCCATTCAGCAATGATTCTGAGGGATTCCAGAGTGCAAAGGAATGGGCAGTAACAATAGCTGCTGAGAATAACAAGAATCAGATAGTTCTTGGCTTAGAGCCGACCGGTCACTACTGGTTCTGCCTTGCGACATGGATGATTTCAAATGGAATCAGCGTTGTTCAGGTGAATCCTTATGCTGTAAAGCAGACAAAGGAAGTGGAAGATAACAGTCAGCTGAAGGATGATGCGAAGGATCCGAAACTTATAGCAAACCTTGTCAAGGATGGCAACTTCGGTATGCCCTACCTTCCGGAAAAACTCTATGCGGAGCTTCGCAGGTTATCCATGTTCAGAGATCAGCTGAATGAGGACAGAATTCGGTCAATCAACCGGATGCACAGGGAGATGAAGATATATTTCCCGGAGTATAAGGATGCGTTGGGAAAAGTCGATGGTACATTTAGCCTGGAACTGCTGAAACAGGCACCATTTCCGGAAGATCTGACAGCACTTGGTGAAGATGGAATAAGACAAATCTGGCATGATGCTAAGCTTAGAGGACGCGGTTATAGCAGAGCCGGAGAAATCTTACAGTATGCGAAAGTAAGTGTAGGGATCAAGGATGGAGCCGCTGCAGGCAAGACAGCTGTACAGTGGTTTGTCCGGAAAATCATGGAGCTGGATGCAGAACTTGCTGTTATAGAGGAGCAGATCAATCAGAAATGTCAGGAAATACCGCATACAGGTAACATTCTTGAGATATCAGGAATTGGAGAAAACACACTTTCCGGAATTCTTGCAGAGATGGGAGACATTTCGAGATTTGATGATGTTAAGGAAATTCAAAAATTAAGCGGATTGGGCCTTGTAGCATGCAGCTCAGGGAAGCATAAAGGAGAAACCAAAATCAGTCACAGGGGACGCAAACGACTCAGATATTGGTTATTCCAGGCGGCAAAGTCAGCAGTGGCCCATGCGGAGGAATTCAAAGAACTCCATGTGTACTATACAACACGAGCCGATAATCCGCTGAAAAAGATGCAGTCATTGATTGTAATAGCCTGCAAGCTTCTGAGAATCATCTACACGATTCTGAAGAAAGGAACGGTCTATGATCCGAAGAAGATGCTGCTGGACATCAGACGTCCGGAAAAAAAGGAAGCGATTGCAGCGTAAGACAGTCGACAGCATTATTTATTCCAGAGCCTTGCCGGGTTCCGGATGATTCCGAAATCGGGCAGGGTTCTGGAAAGAAACCCGATAACGATGGAGTACTACAGAGGTACTGCATCATCACAAAGACCAGCTAAACGAGGCAGGGTGATGCGTCCACGGAATATCTGTACCCTGTGTGGAATGGGCAGGTCAGTAAAATCAAGATACAAACAAGAGCTGTAGCTTGCAGTAGTTCTCTCCGTAGGGCATGACCCTGTTAGAAAGCTTAGCGAGCACTCAGTGTATGAGCAGGTGGGACGAAGGAAGTTGGGATCCGATCCCTTTAGACACGGAAGGTTCACCATCATAGTTAACAGAGGATTTATAGCCTTTATAAAGCAATACAATGGGACGCTTTATAAACTGCACCCTCTTATGACTATTCAGTACAAGATACAATGACTGTCATACACTTTTGGCTTTGTTTTATGAGGTAAATATTTAAAGAAAAGCCTGAAAAATCAATGATTTAGGGCTTGACATTATAGGAAGGAAGACAATCAGGAATACAGGAGGGAATTTTAGCAAATATCCGAACCTGTAAAAAGTTTAATGCAAGTAAATCTGATACAATTAAAAATATCGTAAAAGAATTTTCTCTGTCAGAAGAAAAAGCAAGAGAATACGTAGAACAATACTGGTAAATTCAGGAATAAGTAAAACTAAGTTTGGGGCTGTTGCAAAATAGATGAATAATCATCTATGAAGCAGCAGCTTCTTTTTGCTATTAAATAAACAACGGCTTAACGTAAGCGCTTAATTTTCAGGTGTCGCTAGAAAAATATCCGACTACTTTTCTGCAGTCGGAGTACCTTGACAATTCACATATGATTGATTATTCGTCGGA
>ONBN01000041.1 GCA_900316115.1 uncultured Eubacteriales bacterium | reverse complement strand
CAGAATGAGTTCTCCGTTTATGACGGGAAGCATGATGCCATCATTTCTGAAGAAGAGTTTGAGCTTGCGAAAAAGAAGAGAGCAGCCACTGCAAAGCGCCTGGAAAAGAAACATGATCTGGAGCATGAGCATCAGCTCAGCGGCATTGTAAAATGTCCTGTATGTGGAGCCGGCCTTGTGGGTAATGTAAATCGCAAGAAGAGAAAAGACGGAGCATACTATAAGGAATATTACTTCTATGCCTGCAAGCATCGTCTGGAGGTGGATGGTCATCGCTGCGATTATCATCATCAGTGGAATGAGGCAATGATTGATGAAGCAGTTGCTCATGTGATCAGCCGATTGGTACAGAATCCTGACTTCGAAGAGAAGATGAAGGAAAAGATCAATATGTCCATTGATACCAGGGAAGCTGATCAGTCTCTTGAAGCAGCAGAGAAGCAGCTTAGACAGGCAATCGGGGTGAAGGACAAACTGATCGCTCAGCTTGACAATCTTGATATCACTGACAGGGCATACGACCGTAAGTATAATGATCTGCAGGAGCGCCTCGAAAATGCTTACGTCAAGATCACTGAACTTGAAGATGTGGTAGCTCAGTATCAGGAAGAGATCGAGAGTATCCGGAGAGAAAAAATCAGTGCAGATAATGTCTACAACTACCTGATTCTGTTCCACGATGCCTATGATCAGCTGCCGGATATATGGAAGAAAAAGTTCTTCCAGAGCTTCATTCAAGAGATCCAGTTATACCCGGAACAGCAGGAAAACGGGCAGGTTCTGAAGTCAATGAAGTTTAAGTTCCCGGTCTTCTATAACGGTCAGACGATAGAGGAAATCCGTTGGGACAAAGAAAATACAGTCGAAACTGTGTGCTGTTTGAGCAGGTAAAAGGAGAATCTAATTGAAAAAATATCCTCAAAACAATAAAAAATGCGGATGAATTTCTAAATAAGGAGGCAGAAGCGATGAAAACACGTGCGGAATGTCTTGAAAAATATGGATCAGATTACTTTATTGAGAAAAAAATAAAAAAAGGCGAGCTATTCAAAGTTGGAAAAGGTATATATTCGGAGAAGAAATATGTTCCGGAAATTGCAATGTTTGTATACAAATATCCGAATTCGGTTGTAACAATGAAAAGCGCTTTTTATTTTCACGGTTTAACGGATATGATACCGGATGAATGTGATTTGGCAACAACCCGTGATGCTACGAAAATCAAAGATGAGAGAGTGAAACAGTATTTTATTCCGGATGACTTTTTCGAGGAAGGAATCGAAATTGCTGATTACAAAGGGTATGACATACGGATTTACAATAAAGAACGTATGCTGATTGAACTTGCGCGATATAAAAGCAAGCTGCCTTTTGATTATTATAAGGAGATTATCCTAAATTACCGTAAATTACTTCCGAGATTGGACATACAGAAAATTCAGGATTATGCGATAATGGCACCAAAGAGTAATAAAGTGATTGAAATTTTACAGCTGGAGGTGCTTTAAAGATGAACTTGGAGAAGATGGCAGAGAAATATAGGGATGTTGGGTATTCGGAACGGAATGCGGATGCACGTGTGTGTTAGGATATTGTGCTTAAGGCGATTGCACGGAGTAATCTTGGAAGAAATGTGACGATAAAAGGTGGCGTTGTGATGCGTAGCATTACCGGGAATGTGAGACGTGCTACGGAAGACCTGGATTTGGATTTTATCAGGTATTCATTGGAAGATGAATCAATCCGATATTTTATTTCAAAATTGAATTGTCTTGATGGGATTAGAATTGAGATTAAAGGCAACAAAATTGAGCAGCTTTCTCAGCAGGAGTATAGCGGAAAACGTGTATATATTATCATCAAAGATGACGAAGGTAATGTCATCGAAAGAAAAATAGACTTGGGCGTACATGCAAATACGAACATAGAGCAAGATACATATTGCTTTGATGTTTGTATAGATGATGAAGGAGCGAGTCTGTTGATTAATTCCTGTGAGCAGATTTTTGCAGAGAAATTAAGATCATTGTTACGTTTTGATCCTCTTTCTACAAGATACAAAGATATCTTTGATTTCTGTTATTTGAAAGATCATGTGGATATGTTACGACTTGCAAGCTGCATAAAGGCATATATTATTGATGAACCGTCAATGCGAGAAAAGGATATGAATGGAGTGCGTAAGAGAGTAGCACTTACATTCTCAAATCGTCAGTTTAGAAAGAATGTGGAACATTCCGGAGACAGAAACTGGCTCCAGATAGATGTGGGTGTTGCATTTAAGATGATTCAAGAATTTTTGGAAACTGTTAATTTGGAGAAATAATGTGGTTACATAGGCATTTACTTTTAGAGAAAACTCAATTGTTGTTACAATTCAATTTCATTGCTTCAAAAAAGTTGGAAAAAGCTGGTTTTAAAAAGACCGGCTATTGGAAAGTATTTGAGTAAACAGGTAAAAGGAGAATCCATGGCGAAAAAGAAAATATATGCAGTGCGGAAGGGGAAAACAACCGGGATATTTTATTCCTGGGGGGAATGCAGTGCTTCTGTAAATGGATACCCAGGCGCTGAATATAAAGGCTTTACAACAGAAGAAGAGGCGAAGGCCTATCTGGGGATCACACCAGCGGCGAATGCGGGCCGTTCCGAAACAGAAAAAACTTTAATGGCATACGTAGACGGAAGCTTTGATCCATCAATTGGCAAGTATGCTTTTGGGTGCATCCTGCTTACTCCGGAGGGGGAGATCATCCGGGAATCCGGGAATGGCGAAGATCCGGAATCCCTGGCGATCCGGAATGTGGCAGGAGAAATGCTGGGAGCCATGTATGCAGTTCAATGGGCGATCAACCATGGCTATCCTGCACTTACCATATATTATGATTACGAAGGGATCGCAAAATGGGCACTGGGGATCTGGAAAGCAAAAAATAAACGGACGCAGCAGTATGCCCAGTTTATGAATGCAAAGAAATCTTATATCCAGCTGACTTTTCAGAAAGTAAAAGCCCACTCCGGCGATCATTATAATGAAGAAGTGGACAAACTGGCAAAGTCAGCGCTTGTAAACGGAAACGGGATCCCCAGGATCAGCCGTGCATAGCAGCTGAAATGTATTTTTATAAAAATCGATCAATCCGTCACGTTTCATTTTACCAAGCTCTTTGGAAAGAGCACTGCGGTCAAGATTCAGATAATCTGCAAGTTGCTGTCTGTCAAAAGGGATCTGAAAGGTAGAACTTCCTGCTTTCAGGGAAATACCAGACAGATAGGTAAGCAGTCTTTCACGGATGGTTTTAGGAGTTGTGCAGAAGATACGGCTGGATAAAGTCAGGTTTTTCCGGGCAAAAATATAAAGCAGGCTTGATTGAAGCTTTTGATGCCAGGAAGTATGGCTGTATCTTAAGTCCAATAAAAGGGACAGATTTAAAAAGGTGATCTGGCAGTCCTCTGCAGCCACTGCGCTGACCAGCATAGGCTCCTGACAAAGCACATAGGTTTCTGCGAAAAGCTGGCCTGGGGCTACATTGCTCAGGATACACCGGTTTCCCCACAGATCTGTGTTTTCAATGTTTACACTGCCTGTTTCCACAATGCCGATTTCCCTTGGGGTATCTCCAGTGTGAAAAATAGTTTCATTCCTGGAATAGGAAGCCTGGCGCATGCAGTGAAGGGAAAGGATCTGCTCCCATTCATCCGGACTGATATTCTGAAAAAGAGGATTTATAATTTTTTTCATAAAATCTGCCTTTCTGTGGTCATAACCACATAAATGATGATGTGATTATAGTATGATCATGCCATAAAGTAAAGGGAGGTTTTCCGTATGATACGAAAGATCATTCAGATAGATGAAGAAAAATGTAATGGATGCGGTGCATGTGCAGTGGCCTGTCATGAAGGTGCCATAGATATGGTAAACGGGAAGGCAAAGCTGATGAGAGATGATTACTGTGATGGTTTTGGTGACTGTCTGCCTAATTGTCCAACAGGTGCGATTACCTTTGTGGAAAGAGAAGCGGCTGCATATGATGAAAAGGCAGTGCAGGAGAATATGCGTACAAAATCAAAACTGGCACAATGGCCATGCCAGATCCGTCTGGTTCCTGTAAAAGCACCTTATTTTGATGGATGTGATCTGCTGATCGCAGCAGACTGTACTGCTTATGCATATGGGAATTTTCATCAGGATTTTATGAAAGGGAAAGTTACTATTGTAGGATGTCCAAAGCTGGATTCAGTAGACTATAGTGTAAAGCTGACAGAGATCCTGAAAGAAAACAATATAAAAAGTGTTACACTTCTTCGTATGGAGGTTCCGTGTTGCGGAGGCCTGGAACGTGCGGCAGCAGCTGCAGTAGCGAACAGCGGGAAAACAGATATCCCCTTCCAGACTGTGACCATTACCATTGATGGAAAAGTGAAATGATGCCGGAGGCAAAAGCCCTGGTATCTTAAGAATATCAAGAAAAAGGAGAGAAAAATCATGACAGGAATTAAAAATATGACAAAAGCAGAAGTTGTTGTATTAAAAGAGCAGGTTGCATATCAGGAAGGACAGGTTGTAAGCAAAACCCTGGCCCAGAACGAGCATGTGAGTGTTACACTTTTTGCATTTGATAAGGACGAGGAGATCAGCACTCATGAGTCAGGCGGAGACGCATTTGTTACCTGCCTGGACGGAGTTGGAAAGATCACCATCGACGGAAAGGAATACATCCTTAAAGAGGGTGAGTCTATTGTAATGCCTGCAAAACATCCTCATGCAGTGTATGGACAGGAACAGTTCAAAATGCTTCTGGTAGTAATATTCTAAAAGCATTAGGCAGTAAAAACTCCGCATAAGTAGATATGTATAATAAAGCAGCCTGCAGAATCCCCAAAAAGGTTCTGCAGGCTTTTTCTAGTTCTTATTATCAATGATCGCCTGGATAGACTTCCTGTGCTGCTGCTTGCAGGTATCTGCTTTTCGTACAATAGTGCCTGCAAATAAAGTATCTATAATGGCAAACTCTGCAGTACGTCTGGCAATCTCATCATGGCCAGCAGTAAAATCCGTAGTGGCTGTAAAGATCTTAAGGTCTGCATATTTCTCCAGTGTACTGTTAGGGGAATGCATGATAGCCAGCGTATCTGCACCGTTTTCCTTGGCAATTTTCAAAGAATCGATGATGGAACGTGTCTCTCCGGAATAGGAAATGGCAACAGCCAGATCTCCCTTTTTCAATGTGCTGGCGCTTACAAGCATCTGTGAAAGATCACTGTAAGCATTGCTTAAGATACCAAGCCTCTGGAATTTCATGGCAGCCATAAGTGCAACTGTGTAGGCATCACCTACTCCGTAAAATATGATCTGACCGGCCTGACAGATAGTCTGAAGGGCTTCTTCAAAATTCTCATCACAAAGCACCAGAGTATCATCCAGAGTTTTTTTGTACTGCCAGATGATTTTCTTAAAAATATCGCAGGCAGGGTCTGAGGAACGGATCTTATAGGTGCCCTTGTCATAGGCGGCATTCTTTACAGCAGATAACTCCTGCTTCAATTCTTTGATTCCTCCCATGCCGATCTTCCGGCAGAAACGCATCACTGACGCCTCACTGCAGTCAGCAGCCTGAGAAAAATCAGCCATTGAATAATTACATACATTCTCATAATCTGTAAGGATGATATCTGCAATTCTTTTTTCTGCTTTCGTAAAAGATGAATACAGAAATTTCATTTTAACAAAAAGGTCGCCGTCTGGCATATTGTTCATACTTTTCTCCTGTCCTTCCCTCTGGATTTAGATGCTGCGGTCAAAAGCCCTGGGCTGTGATACCTGCGGATTGCTTTGCGCCATGCAATTCTGACCCTGGTATCATTATATATCATAACTGCGGCAAAAGCAACATAAAAAGGGCAAAAATTCAATAAAAACAATCATAAATATAAAAATAAAATGATGGTAAAATATAAAATAACACCTTAAAAACTTGATTTTGACAATAAAAACAATCATTTTTTAAAATATATATTGACAGTTTTTTTGAAAAGCATTATATAATCCATCATGTAAACACAAATTGCTTAGCCAGAGCCCGGGAAAATGGAAGCATGATTTAAGGGAGGTATTTTATACTATGAATAAAAAGAAAATTGCGGCACTTATGGCCATGCTTATGACCACATCTATGGCAGTTGTTCCTGTACATGCAGAAGAATCTTACAAGCTTGCTTTTTCAGGGTCAGAACTTGCAAATCCCTGGGTGGCAATGGTGAAGGACGGATTTGAAGCTGCGTGCAAGGACAATGGAGTAGAGTTTACTTCTTTAAATGCAGGCAGTGATGTAGATAAACAGGTAGCAGATATTGAGAACGTGATCAATGGCGGATATAACGGCGTTGTATTTAACCCCATTGACGGTAAGGCACTGGAAAGTGTACTGAATGATGCCACCGCAGAAGGAATTGCCAGCGTGACCATCGCACAGATCGCAGATGCAGCTACAGCAGGGATCGAGCTTGATGATTATGCATATGGCCAGGTTATTGCAGAGAATGCAGTAGAATGGATCAATGAGAATCTGGATGGCAAGGGAACAGTTGCTATCCTTGCAGAAGACAACATTGAGTCTTCTATCCGCAGAGGGGATGCTATCGAGGATACCCTGAAGGAGAAATGCCCGGATATGGAGATCGTGGCAAGACAGCAGGGCAATACACCGGAGCAGGGCCTGGAAGTGATCGAAACACTGCTTCTCCAGTACCCGGATCTGAATGTGGTGGTTGCATGTAATGATTCCGGCGGAATCGGTGCATATCAGGCATTTGATAATGCAGGCCTTGCAAAAGAAGCGGACCGTGCCATCTTCAGTGGTGACAATACTACTGAGGCAAGAGAATATATCAAAGACGAAGACAGTATCTATCGTGGAACAGCTGACCTGTATCCATATGAGAGCGGTTACAAGGCTGTGGAAATGATCCTGGATTACATGAAAAACGGACTTCCGGAAGAGCATGAAAGCGTTGCTCTTGAAATGGGACCTGTAACAAAAGAAGATGTTATTAATGGAGATTAATAAAGGTGAATGAACAGAGTATTTTAAAGGTTAATCACATATCAAAATATTACTCTGGCGTTAAGGCACTGGATGATGTCAGCTTCCAGATCCGCAGAGGGGAAATGCATGCTATCTGCGGAGAAAATGGGGCTGGCAAGTCCACCCTTATCAAGATCCTTACAGGTGCGATCAAGCCTACAAAAGGAGATTTTGAATTTGATGGACAGACTTATCAGTCCATGAATCCGTCAGAGTCCATGTCTGTAGGGATCCGTGCCATTTATCAGGAATTTACCCTTGTGCCTTATCTGTCTGTGGCAGACAATCTGTTTTACGGCAGGGAGCTTCATAAAGGGCTTGTGCGTGATGTGAAAAAGATGGAAGAGGAAACCAGAAAGCTTTGCGAATCTATCGGGATTTCCATTGACCCAAAGACAAAGGTAGCCAATCTGGGAATCGCACAGCAGCAGATCGTGGAGATCCTGAAAGCTGTTTCCTACAATGCAAAGCTGTACATTATGGATGAGCCGACAGCACCTCTTACAGTGAATGAAACCGAAACATTTTTTAATATCATCCGCAGATTAAAAGAGCAGGGAGCCACAATCATTTTTATTTCTCACAGACTGGAAGAAGTATTTGAATTATGTGACCGGGTAACTGTTTTTACAGATGGTAAATGCATTGTTACCAAGGACATCAAGGATGTAAACAGAAAATCCCTGATCGCCTATATGGTAGGCCGGGTGCTGGGAATGTCTGTAGAAAGAAATACTACCTACAGCGTGCTGGACCGGATGCTTACAGGTGGGCTTTATATCAGTAAAAAGCTGGAAAGTGCATGCAGCAGCAGATTTATTAAGGAACTGCGGATCAAAACACCATCCGGGAAGCAGCTTGTAAAGAATCTGTCCGGTGGAAACCAGCAGAAGGTAGTGCTGGCAAAAATGATGGCTGCAGACTGTGATATCCTGATTTTCGATGAGCCTACACGAGGAATCGATGTAGGGGCAAAGCAGGAGATCTATACTCTGATGAGGGAGATCACAGCAAAAGGAAAAAGTATTATCATGATCAGTTCAGAGATGCCGGAACTTATCGGAATGTCTGACAGGATCATTGTTATGAGTGAGGGAAAGGTTTCAGGAGAATTATCCAGAGAGGAATTTTCACAGGAAACGATTCTCCCTGTTATCTGACCGTTTCTTTACAACAAGTACACTGTTTGTCATCTTAAAACAGGTGGCTATTACAGGAATCATCTCTGCAGGCATGACCTTTGTCCTTCTTACAGGAGGCATTGATCTTTCTGTAGGAGCAGTGGCAGGTGTGACAGCAGTTCTGGCGGCTACATTTATGGTAAACGGCATGCCTGTGGCAGCTGCATGTATTCTGGTATTGTTACTGGCGGCTTTATATGGGGTGTTTAACGGAGTATGCGTTGCACTGGTTGGTGTACCGCCTTTTATTGCAACACTTGGAAGCATGACTTCCCTTCGTGGAGTGGCTTACCTTGTATCAGGCGGAAGCCCGGTTTATGGATTTCCGGATTCAGTAAAGAAGTTTGCACAGGGAAGCGTGGCAGGGATCCCATATATGGTCATCCTGATGTTCCTGATCTTTGTAGCAGGTGCATTCATCCTGTTTAAAACAAGGCTGGGACGTTATATTTACGGTGTTGGCGGCAATGAAGAAGCCAGCCGTCTGTCAGGAGTACACGTAACAAAGGTAAAATTAACAGTTTATATTATAAGTGCAGTGCTTTCCGGCATTGCAGGACTTGTACTGATGTCCAGGACAAACAGCGGACAGCCAAGTGCAGGAAACGGATATGAAATGAATGCCATCACTGCAGTTGTACTTGGCGGTGTAAGCATGAACGGAGGAAAAGGAAATATCTGGCTGGTGATCGTAGGTGCACTGATCATGGGAACTCTTACCACAGGTATGGTCATGAATAACATTAATGACTATGTTCAGCAGGTGATCAGTGGTCTGGTGCTTGTTGCAGCGGTTGCTTTTGATATTTTCTCACAGAGAATCAAAGAAAAGAATGTGGAAGTATAGGTGAAGAGTATGCTGGAAGAATTAAAAAAAGAAGTTTTGAATGCAAATAAAGAATTGCAGACCTCAAATCTGGTAGTCCTCACCTGGGGGAATGTTTCCGGCAGGGATCCAAAAAGCGGGCTGATCGTGATCAAAGCCAGCGGTGTTGAATATGGGACTATGACAGAAGAAGATCTGGTGGTGGTAGACCCGGAAGGGAAGATCGTAGAAGGGGACAAACATCCGTCTACAGATCTGGAAACCCATCTGGAGCTTTACAAGAACTTTAAAAATGTAAATGGGATCGTACATACACACTCTCATTTTGCAGTGATCTGGGCGCAGATGAAAGAATCCATCCCATGCTATGGGACTACCCATGTGGATTATTTCCCGGGACCTGTACCTGTGACCAGGGAAATGACAAAAGAAGAAATCGAAGGTGAATTTGAAAAGAATACAGGAAAAGTGATCCTTGAAACTTTTCAGGATATAGATCCGGATGTGATGCGTGCAGTTCTGGTGTGCAACCATGGACCATTTGTATGGGGAAAATCAGCATCTGATGCGCTGCACAATGCCATTGTTCTGGAAAATGTTGCCAAGTTGGATTACTTTACAAAGATCGGCGGTGATGGATCAAAGCTTGGTGTAAGCCAGCCACTGCTGAAAAGACATTATGACCGTAAGTTTGGAGAAAATGCATATTATGGACAGGAATAAAGACATATCACAGGTAGCATCAACTGTACAGAGGGTGCTGGGGGCAGAAAGTGATGCCATCCGGCAGCAGCTGGATATTCTTGACATGAATGTTGTAGATAAGCTGGTGGCTCTGTTCAGTGAATGTACCGGGAAGATCCTTGTGACAGGATGCGGTACATCCGGCGCAGCAGCCAAAAAAATCGCCCATTCCTTTTGCTGTATCAACCGTCCGGCAGCCTACTTAAGTCCTGCAGATGCAAGGCATGGAGGGGCAGGGCTGATCTGTGAAAAAGATATTGTGGTGATCTTAAGCAAAGGCGGAGCCACTCCGGAGCTGGTAGAACTGGCACAGATTGCCAGGGCAAAAGGGGCAGTTACTGTGGCTGTATCAGAAAAGGAGCAGTCCAGCCTGACCAGGGAATGTGATCTATGGCTGCAGGTAAAGGTGGACAGTGAGCCGGATGCTTTTAATATGCTGGCAACAGCAAGTACCCTGTCTGTGATTTCCGTAATGGATGCCATCATCATCTGTGTGATGGAAAGAACAGGATTTTCCAGGGAAGAATTTGCAGTGATCCATCCTGGTGGAGCTGTTGGGAAAAGATTATTAAACATGTAGAAGGAAAAGAAAATGGCAGAAAAAAGACGCCGTCTCAGATATGGTATGATTGGTGGAGGTTCTGATTCCAGTGTAGGTGTGATCCACAGAAATGCACTGAGACTGAATAATGAAGCAGATCTGGTAGCAGGTATTTTCTCCCATAATCCAGATAAATCAAAAAAGATCGCAGAGGATCTGGGAGTAACAGAAGACCGTGCATATGCAACTCCTGAAGAAATGGTGGCAGCAGAACTGAAAAGAGAGGATAAGATTGACTTTGTTGTGATCTGTACACCAAACTGTTATCATTACAGGTGCATTATTTGCACTGACACATACATTTACAGGCCATCTTACCTCAAGGGAAGCAAGAGCATTATACCGTAAAGGTGTGATCGGAGAGCTTCGTACAGTGGTTGTAGAGTACCCACAGGACTGGCTGGTAAATGCACTGGAACAGGAGACAGAAACAGAGAAAACCTGGCGTTCTATTCCTGAAATGGCAGGAAGAGGAGCTGCGATTGGAGATATCGGTTCCCATATGCAGAACTGGGTGGAATTTGTTACAGGATTAAAGATCGACAAAGTTCTTGCCAATCTGGAGGCTGTAGGCTCTGGAACCATGTCAGACAATAATTTCCAGGTTATTGTAAAATACGAAAACGGAGCATCCGGTTTCTTCTGGGGCTGCCAGGTAGCCGTTGGATATGATAATGCATTTAAGGTTATGCTGTTAGGCGATAAGGGAACTATTGAGTTCTGGCAGGAGGATAACAATTACCTGATCCTTCGCCTTAGGGATCAGCCGCTTCAACGTATTTCAAGAGGAAGCGTATACTGCACAGAGGATTCCCTGAAATATGTAAGAACACCAAAGGGACATCCGGAAGGTCTGACAGAGGCATTTGGAAATATTTACAGATCCTTCTGTGATGCGATTTATGATAAATTAGATGGAAAAGAGATCAATGAAGATGATTATGGATATCCGACCATTGATATGGGTGTGGATGGCGTAAAATTCTTTAATGCATGTGTGGACAGCCAGGAAAAAGGTAATGTGTGGGTGTCAATTAAATAAAAACAGGTGACAATGAGAGCTGCATCCCATTTATGGGACTGCAGCCCTCTGAAATTTGTGGGTAATGTATATGGAGGACAGGAATGCGAAAACAGCGGCTGGAACAGATCATACTGGAGGAAGCAGAGGATATACGGCAGGTTGCACAGGATGTAACCAGGTATTAAAAATAAAGATCAAAAAAGAACCTGACAAATGGGGCATCATATCTTCTGCAAGTACACTTGCCTTTATTTCGGTTTTTGATGCAATGGCATTTCTTGCAATGGAAGAAAACGGGTATACGAAAGAAGAATTTTATCTGATACATACCGGCGGCGGTGTTGGAGAAATTTTACGGAAGGAAGGGCTTTGATATGGAAAAAGAACAGGCGCTGGATTTAAAAGAACTTTGCCTTGGCATTGAGTTTGGATCTACCAGGATCAAAAGTGTTCTTGTTGATCCGATGGGGAAGATCATAGCCGCAGGAAGCCATACCTGGGAAAACAGGCTGGAGAACGGCGTGTGGACGTATTCACTGGAAGAAATCTGGAAGGGACTGCAGTCCTGCTATAAAGATCTGAAGAAGCATGTACAGGAACAATATGGTGTTACCATTACAACCCTTGGAGCAATAGGGATCAGTGCCATGCAGCATGGGTATATGGCTTTTGACAGACAGGGCAGTCTGCTTGTGCCATTTCGTACCTGGAGAAATACCATGACAGAATCAGCCTGTCACATCCTTATGGAAAAATTTCATTATCCAATCCCACAGCGCTGGACGATTGCCCATCTGTACCAGGCCATCCTGAATCAGGAACCCCATGTAAAGGATCTGGATTTTGTGATCACACTTGCCGGTTATGTGCACTGGCAGCTGACCGGTGAAAAGAAAGTAGGATTAAATGAGGCGTCCGGTATGTTCCCTGTGGATGAAAATGCATTGGATTTTCATTCAGATATGGTGGACACATTTATGGAACTGATCCAGGATCAGGGGTATCCATGGAAGCTTCTGGATATTTTCCCCAAAATCTGTATGGCAGAAAAAACAGCCGGATATTTAAGCAGTCAGGGTGCCACGCTTCTGGATCCTGAGGGAGATCTAAAACCAGGGATTCCCTTTTGTCCTCCTGAAGGAGATGGAGGAACCGGTATGGTTGCAACTAACAGTATTAAACCAAGCACAGGTCATATTTCAGCCGGAACTTCGGTTTTTTCCATGTTGGTGCTGAATAAAAAGCTTTCCAGGGTATACAGTGAGATCGACCAGGTAGTAACACCGGAAGGACAACCTGTGGCAATGGTGCATTGTAACAACTGTTCTTCAGAAGTGGATGCCTGGATCCGGCTTCTGGGAGAAGCTGCAGAGGCATTAGGGGCAGTATTTGACAAGGATCAGCTATACCAGATTTTGTATACAAAAGCACTGGAAGGAGATCCGGATGCAGGCGGGCTGTATATCTGTAATTATCATTCCGGAGAACATACCACAGGAATGGAAGAGGGCAGGCCCTTAATGGTAAGAGGCGCAGAAAATCCTCTGACTTTGGCAAATTTTATGAAGGGACAGCTTTATTCTGCCCTTGCCACCATGAGCATGGGAATGGAAATCCTCCTGGAAAAAGAACAGGTGCATGTAAAAGAAATCGTTGGCCATGGCGGACTTTTTAAAACAGAAAAAACAGGACAGACTATAGTTGCAAATGCCCTGGGGATCCCGGTACGGAAAATGAACACAGCAGGGGAAGGCGGTGCATGGGGCATGGCCCTTCTGGCTTCTTATATGCTTTTCCGAAAAGGAAACATGTCGGTTTCAGAGTACCTTGACACTTATATTTTCGGGAAGGATAACGGTACTGTGGTATTTCCGGATAAAGAAAACAGGGAAGGCTTTTTAAGATTTCTTTCCAGATATAAAGAGTGTATGGAAATAGAAAAGTGTGCGGTAAGATGCTTTAAATAATACGGGGCATTCGGACGAAAAGTATAAATGAATAATATAAATGAAAAACATAAATGAAAAACATAAATGAAAAACATAAAGGACTATTGTAAATGAACGCTGTCCGTGCAGACATTATGCTGTACAGCAGGCATTTTCCATGGTAAAATCCAGGATAGATCCAGGAAAGATCTGGCACAAAACGGAAAGCAGGGGAGAAGCAAAGCTATGAAATTACTGATTGATGATGCACATATTGACCTGATAAAAGAAATTTATGAATATTATCCTGTGGATGGAGTTACGACCAATCCTTCCATCCTGGCAAAATGTGGGGAAGAGCCCTTTAAGGTTTTAAAGGAAATACGGCAGCTAATCGGGGATGAGGCTCAGCTTCATGTGCAGGCTGTGGCAGATACGGCAGAAGGAATGGTGGAGGATGCTCGTCGGATCACCCGGGAACTGGGAGCAGATACCTATGTGAAAATTCCTGCAATAAAAGAAGGCTTTAAGGCAATGAAGATCCTGGCAGAAGAAGGAATCCGTGTGACAGCAACAGCAGTGTACACTCCTATGCAGGGCTTTCTTGCTGGGAAATGTGGCGCTGCTTATGTGGCTCCTTATATTAACCGGATCGACAACATGGGCTACAATGGCATTGGAGTGGCAAAGCAGATCCATGATATTCTGAAAAATAATCATATGGAGACAGAAGTGATCGCTGCCAGCTTTAAGAATACCCAGCAGGTACTGGAGCTTTGTGTATATGGCGTAGGAGCGGCGACTGTGGCACCGGATGTGATCCAGGGCTTTGTAAAGAACCGGGAGATCATGGCAGCTGTAGATGATTTTGTAAAAGATTTTGAAGAACTTACCGGGAAAGGCAAGACCATGAGCGCGCTTTAAGCAGACAAAAGGCCATTGGCAAAGGGGATTAACCCTTCAGCCAGTGGCCTTTCCATGTATAAAGGATCATAAGCACCATTCCAAACGCCCAGGAGACAGGGTATAAAAGGAATACGCCTTCAATAGAATCAAAGCCTGGAAGAATGAACTGTACCCAGATGATACGGAACAGACACAAAGAGATCAGCAGGATCACCATTGGCGGAATGGTTTTGCCTGTACCACGCACTGTCCCGGCAAGTCCGTGCAGGATCCCAATCAGGAAATAAAAAGGACAGAAATACTTCATGGCAAGTTTTCCGAAGCTTACAACAGATGGATCAGATGTGAACATCTTTAACAGAAGATCGGAAAATGTGATCAGCAGAAAACCGGTTGTCAGGGTATAAAGGATCTCCATTGCAAGAGTGACCCAGATGCATTTCTTTACACGGTGGATCTTACCTGCACCATAATTCTGTCCTACAAAGGTGGTGGCAGCCATGCTGAAACTCATAACCGGCAGGATGTTGAAACCGTCGATTTTCATATAAGCACCAAAACCTGCCATTGCAGAAGCACCATATCCGTTTACACTGGACTGCACCAGTACATTGGAAAAAGAAATGACCATGTTCTGGATTCCTGTAGGAAGTCCAACCTGGATGATCTTTTTTACCATATGCCTGTGAAGCCGGATCTTTTTTAAATTTACCTGATAATCAGACTGTACACGGATCAGATAAAGGATGGCCAGCACACCGGAAACAAGCTGGCTGATATCTGTGGCAATGGCAGCACCTGCAACTCCCATGTGAAAGCCTCTGATCAGAAGAAGATCCAGGAAAATGTTTGTGATAGATGCACAGCCAAGATAAAGCAGGGATCGTTTGGAATTGCCTGCAGCATTCAGGATCCCGGCTGCCATATTATAAATTACATTAAAGACAACACCGCCGAAGTACAGTCGAAGATAAGTAACAGAGTCGCCAAGCACTTCCTCTGGCGTCTGCATCTGCAGCAGGATAGGCTTTGTAAGGAGCATGCCGCCAGCAGTAAGAATCAGGCCAAGGAAAAAGGCAATGGCAAGGGCTGTATGTACTGCGTTCTGCACTTCTTTTTTGTTATTGGCGCCAAGATACTGTGATACGATCACGCCTGCACCTACAGATGCACCCTGGCTGAAAGCAATCAGCAGGCAGATCAAAGAGGTGCTGGAGCCAACTGCAGCCAGTGCATTACTTCCAACATAATTCCCTACAATAATGGAGTCCGCAGTATTGTAAAGCTGCTGAAGAAGATTCCCCAGGATCAGAGGCACGGAAAAGAAAAAAATCTGTCTGGCGATACTTCCTTCAGTCATCAGTTTATTTTCATTTGCTTTTGCATTCATTATAATTTCCTCCCCGGGCTATTATAGTCTTTGCAGTCAGGAAAGACAATAAATATTTTTCTGTTAAATATATGCCGTGATATGGTATACTGGTAACTATGAGAATACATAGCATGAAATTAATCCTTGGGGATCTTAGCTTGGGGAAAATATTTACTATAAACAGGAGGCTTAAAATATGTTATGGATGCTATTATTTGTAGGGCTGTTTGCCGGGGCGGCGGCCGGGATCTTATATCTGGCAGGCAGAGTAAGGAAATTTCAGTTTATTGAGAAACTGTCAAAAGGAAGTAAAAAGAAAGGATTTTTTCTGGGATTACTGATTGTTGCAGCAGTGACAGCTACATTATGGAAGCTTTGGGGTTCCATGAATGCCATTATCTGCGTGCTTCATCTGCTGGTATTCTGGGCATGCAGTGACGGGATCTTCGGGCTGATCCGCAGATTTTCCGGGAAAACCTTCAAGAGATATTATGCAGGAGTGTTTGCCCTTTTGTTTACAGCAGGGTATCTGGCTGTTGGCTGGTATCAGGCACATCATGTGTGGGAAAAGGATTACACCATTGAAACAGACAAAAGTGTAGGAGATCTGAGAGTAGTTATGTTTGCAGATTCCCATGTGGGCACAACTTTCCACGGAGAAGGATTTGCACAGCATATGAAGGAGATTCAGGAGCTGAATCCGGATGTGGTGCTGATCGCCGGGGATTATGTGGATGATGATACTTCCAAAGAAGACATGATTCGCTGCTGCCAGGCATTAGGGGAACTGAAAACTACTTATGGCGTATATTTTTCTTTTGGAAATCATGACAAAGGCTATTATGACCCGGATTACAGGGGATACGATGGAGATGACCTGATCGCTGAACTGGAAAAGAACGGAGTTACCGTGCTCCAGGATGAAAATGTACTGATCGATAACCGGTTTTATATCATAGGGCGTCAGGACCGTTCGGAGGAAATGGAAGCAGGAAGAGGAAATGGCAGAGCGTCCATGGCAGAGCTTACCAAGGATCTGGATCCTGAGAAATTCTCCATTGTGATCGATCATCAGCCTGCAGATTATACCGCACAGGCAGAAGCAGGGGTGGATCTTGTATTATCCGGACACACTCACGGGGGTCAGCTTTTCCCTCTTATGAATATTGAAAATCTTACAGGAATGACTCCTGATGACCGGGTATATGGATACGAAAAAAGAGACAATACCAATTTTATTGTAACTTCCGGGATTTCTGATTGGGCCATTAAATTTAAAACAGGATGCAGATCTGAATATGTGGTTGCTGATATTAAAGGCAAATAAAGTACAGGCTGAAAGCTTTTTAACAGGCTTTTGGCCTTTTTATGTACTAGGAAATTTCGCTGGAATCTCCTAGTACATAAAAAAGATTTTTCTTCTGAAAAACATTGCACAGGACGGAACCTTTTGCCTGATCTATGCATCTAATGTACAGAACGTGAAGAAAACATGCTGCTGAACAAAGAGGATATAAAACATGTTCCTTTGAATTAAAGAGGACATAAAACATGTTCTCTTGTACACAGAGCATGAAAAACATGTTCCTGTACGTACAGATTTTCGGAAAGGGATAAGTAAATGAATGAATTAGTAAATAGAGCAAAAAAAGGAGATCCGGATGCATTTACGGAACTGATGCAGTCGCAAATGCAGAATATGTACAAGGCTGCCAGGGCGATCCTGAACCGGGATGAGGATGTGGCAGATGCGATTTCTGATACTATCCTTGCATGCTGGGAACATCTGGGAAGCCTGAAACAGACCGGGTATTTCCGTACCTGGATGACCAGGATCCTGATCAACAAATGCTATGAGCAGATCAGGAAAAACAAACCGGTTTCCGTGCAGGATCAGGTTCCGGATAATGGCTACTGGGAAAGAAAATATGACAATATTGAGTGGACCCAGACACTGGATTCACTTCCTGAAAGGTATCGGCTGGTTATGATCCTTTATTATGTGGAAGGCTTTAAGATCAATGAGATCAGCAAGATGCTGGATATGCCAAAGGGAACTGTAAAAAGCAGGCTGGCCAGGGGAAGGGAATATCTGGCTGATTCGTTCAAGTTGTGCAGGGAGGGCAATTAAATGAAGAAAAATAAGGCGATGTATACATTACAGCAGGATATTAATATTCCGGATATTGTGGAGGATAAGGCAGATCAGGCTTTTGCAAGGATCCAAAAAGAAGCAAAATCCGGGAATGAGAAGATCATTGTGTATGATAAAAAGATCAGAAGGCCAAAGAAATAATATGCAGTGCTTGCAATGACTGCGGTTCTGGCAGTAGGCACAGTATCCGTATATGCAGCATATACCAACTGGAGCAAGGGCCTGAAAGAAGATCTTCAAATTACCCAGGAACAGCAGGAGAGTCTGCAGGAAAATGGTATGGCAGCATTTGCAGATGCATCTGTAACAGACGCAGGTATTACAGTATCCGCACAGCAAAGCATTACTGACAATTATTATACGTACCTGTCTTTCAAGGTGGAAGGCTATAATCTTGAGGAAGGAAAACAGCCGGATTTTGAAAATGTGAATGTGACAGTTGATGGTAAAGATGATTTTAATTCAGGGTCAAGCTTTTATGATGGGCTTATTGTGGGAGACGATGGCATGTGTGTTTATGCTGACGGATCAGCCCTGGAAACAGCAGCAGACGGAAGTATTGTGGAGCACTATGTTATGGATGACGGAAGTATGGAGTATCATATGGTGCTTGCAAAAAGCGATGAAAAAGGATACTTTATCGGCAAGAAACTGCATGTAGAATTTGAAAATCTTGGAACTGTAGCTCAGGCAGAATATACACCGGACATTACAGGAAAATGGGATCTGGATATGACCCTTGGAGGCGCTGATACTTCTACCATCATCCAGACTGAGGAAAAGCTGGGAGATACAGGATATACGCTTACAAGTGTGGAGCTTTCCCCGGTATCTATCCGTGTTTCCTATGATGGAGACGATGGAGCCGAGAACGCAGAGGTGCCTATGCCGACAGGCCTGGTTTTGAAGGATGGCACAAAGCTTGGCAGTATTTATGGAGGACCAGGTTCATTTGGAATGGATGGAAGTAAGTATATTTGTTCCTTTGCCTTTGACCGTGTGATCGATCCGGATCAGGTGGCGGCTGTGCTGATCCCGAAGAATGTGAATGGGGGAGAGGGGGATTATTATCAGATTGCTGTTCAGTAGATCGTGAGTGGGATAAAAAATTGGTTGAAAAGAAAAAATTGCCGTGATACAATACACACATATTTAGTTTGTGGAAAGCTGCCGAAAGGCGGCTTTTCATAAAATACAAGGTTAGGAGATTCTAACTCTGGGACGATTAAATATGGCGAGAGTTGTGTCCTAAAGTATTGGAGGATTGAGTCTGAAAAAGAAAGGAAAGAGTTTGTTATGAAATATCATATCCAGAAAAATACAGTGCAGGAAACTCTTGTGATTCCTTTATATGGAAGGAAGATGTGCAGCGAATTATATCCAGGTCTGTTTCATGATGCAACGGCTGTCAGGCTGATCAATGAGATTGATTATGGTTTCTCTGATCTTGCTGCAAAGTCGAAAAGTACCATGCAGCAGTTTGGGTTTCTTGAGGTTGCAATGAGGCAGAATGACCTTGCATGGGAGGTAAAAGATTATCTGAAGACTCATCCAAAGGCAGCGGTTGTGAATCTGGGATGTGGGCTTGATGATACAGGACGGAGTTGTTACAATGGTACCTGCAGGATCTATAATCTGGATTTCCCAAATGTGATCGCTGTACGTAACCAGCTTCTGCCACCGGGGGAAGGGGAAGAAAACATTCCCTGTGACCTGAATGATACAGAATGGTTTAATAAGATCGACCCTTCAGATGGAGTGGTATTTTTTGCGGCCGGAGTCTTTTATTATTTCCTGAAAGATCAGATGAAGGCTCTTGTGCAGGCAATGGCAAATGCTTTCCCAGGAGGAAGATTGGTATTTGACTGTGCTGGCAGATCCGCAGTAAAAATGATGCTGAAGACCTGGATCAAAGATGCAAAGATACAGGATGTAGGGGCATATTTCTCGGTAGAAGATCCGGAAAAAGAGATTTCCTTATGGAGCGACAAGCTCCGTGTGTCCAGCAAAGGCTATATGCTGGGCTACAATGATCTTAAGGATCCGTCTGTGAGTGGTTTTTATCGTTTTTTAGCAAAGGTTGGCGATGGAATGATGAAAATGAGGATCGCAAGGATTGAGTTTTAACCAGAATCCTGGTATCCCCTGCCAACTTGTGGTATACTGAGAAGAAGTTGTGTAAAGGGGGACTTTATTTGAAAGAATATGAAGTGATCTGGGAGATTTTCAACAAGTGTCCCAGAAATCAGATGCGTGATGTGTTTGTAGAGGAGATGGAACTGGAAGATCCGGAAGAATATGTTAAACAGAAATTTAAAGGAAAAGAAGTTTCCTATGAAAAAACGGTTCTTGCAGATGGCACGGAGGTTTTTGATATTGTCACCTCAGGAATCAAACAGAGGTGTTCCTTTACAGAAATCTGACCAACGTGTTATAATGCAGGATAAGGTTTTTACAGAAAAGCCGGTGATACAGGAGGGACTATGAGTGATCATATAGAACATGCACATACTCATGTGCTGGAGGATGGAACTGTTGTCAGCCATACCCACGGACACACCCACAGCCACGAACAGACCAAAGCTGTACTGAACCGCTTATCCAGGGCCATCGGCCATCTGGAATCTATCAAAAGAATGGTAGAAGACGGCAGAGACTGCAGCGAGGTGCTGATCCAGTTGTCAGCTGTCAAATCAGCCATTAATAATACAGGAAAGATCATTTTACAGGATCATATTGAGCATTGTATTGTTGATGCTGTGGAGCATGGTGACAGGGATGCGATCAAAGAACTGGAGAAGGCCATCGACCGTTTTATGAAATAATGTGAGATACTGCCTTATCATGTGGCATCATGAAATAGAGTAAATATCAGGAGGAACCAGAAAATGGCAAAAGAATGCAGCAATTCAGGCTGTGACAAAACAAGCTGTGAGGGATGCAGCCAGAAAAACAATCCCAAAAGCTTTCAGGAGAAAATGAACGCCTGTTCAAATGTGAAGCATGTGATTGGCGTTGTCAGCGGTAAAGGCGGTGTAGGAAAGTCTTTTGTTACCGCTTCCCTGGCTAATCAGATGGCAAAGAAAGGATATAAAGTAGGTATCCTGGATGCAGATATTACCGGACCGTCCATTCCGAAAATGTATGGGCTGAAAGGTGCTGCACAGGCTGATGATAAAGGGATTTACCCAATGGAGACAAAAAACGGGATCAAGGTTATGTCCATTAACCTGCTACTCCCTACAGAAGATACACCTGTGATCTGGAGAGGACCGATTCTTGCCAATATGGTAAAGCAGTTCTGGACAGATGTGATCTGGGGCGATGTAGATTACCTGTTTGTGGATATGCCACCAGGAACCGGTGATGTGCCGCTGACAGCTTTCCAGTCTCTTCCACTTGAGGGGATCGTGATCGTAACCTCTCCTCAGGATCTGGTACAGATGATCGTAAAGAAGGCCTACAATATGGCTGGCATGATGAAAGTGCCGGTGCTTGGTCTGGTAGAGAACTACAGCTATGTAAAATGTCCGGACTGCGACAGAAAGATCTATGTTTTTGGCGAAAGTCATATTGATGAGATCGCTGCAGGGCTGAATATTCCGGTACTTGGCAAGATGCCTATTGATCCGGCATATGCAGCAAAGGCAGATGCCGGTGCCTTTGACCAGGTGGATAATCCTTATGTTGAGGCAGCATATGAGGTAATGCCAAAATAAGGATACTGCCAGGGGCAAAAGTATCTGACTACAGGATAATGATACCAGGTTTTACTTTTTGACCGGGTCAAAATAATCAATAAATGTACGGGCTGCTTCGGAAAGAGGCAGCCCTGTCTGCGTTACAAGGACGATTTGTCTTGGAGGCAGTTCTTCCTCTAAGGGGACACACACAAGAGGCGTATTTTGTACCATGTAGTCCGGTACACAGGCGATTCCAAGACCGATCCTGGCCAGATCCAGCAGAAGATCATTGCTGTTCAGCTCGATTTCCGGAGAAAGATTCACACCTCTGGAAGAAAATACCCGGTTCAGATATTCACTTGTGGTACTGTGTGGAGACAACATCATAATAGGGTAATCCAGAAGCTTTTTCAGGGTTAAGGGAGTGGAACCCACAGGGAAGGCCTCCGGATTTGCTACAAATACATCATGAAATTGGCAAAGCACTTTTTGCTGAAAGTCGGTAGTAAGCCTGGAATTAGGAGAATTGCATACGATCAGGTCTACCTGTCTGTTTTCAAGAAGCTCCACACATCCGATGGAAGTGCTGTTTGTAACCTTGATCCGTACATCCGGGTGGTCCTGATGAAATTTCTGCAGATAGCTGATGAGAAAATAACGGCAGATGGTGTCACTGGCACCGATCCGAAGATGGCCGGTAAGCAGGTTTTCATCAGAAAGAAGGGCTTCCCCTTCTCCAAGCATTTCAAGGGCAGGCTTTACATGCAGAAGAAGCAATTCCCCTTCTGCGGTCAGGATCACTTTTTTGGTGCTGCGGATAAATAATGTGTGTCCCAGCTTTTTTTCCAGGGTTTTGATGGCCTGGCTCACAGCAGACTGGGAGATGAAAAGCTGACGGGAGGCCTGTGAAAAGCTTAAGGTGGTTGCTACATAATAAAATACTTTGTATAATTCCAGATTAATATCCATATTCTGTGTACCTCTGTGATGTATGATGTCCAGGACTTTTGACCTAACATTATAAGTTATAGCGATTGATAAGATATAATAATAAAAAATATAAGATATATTAATTTTACTAATGATATAAAGTATGTTACCATATCAGAAGATAATAAGCAAGAATACCATACATTACCGATGCAGTGAAAAGATAAAAGGACTGGCAAAATACTTATCAGTCATCTATTGTTTTGCTGTATCTATATTACCTGGATCAATGAAAGGAGTACAGGAAAAGCTATGAGCAACGTAAGAAGAGTGTATGTGGAGAAGAAACCTGCTTTTGCGGTAAAAGCAAAAGAACTGAAGCATGAGATCAGCAGCTACCTTGGAATCAAGACTGTAACTGCAGTAAGAGTGCTGATCCGCTATGATGTAGAGAATATTTCTGATGATGTTTTTGAAAAAGCATGCAGGACTGTATTTTCAGAGCCGCCTGTAGATGACCTTTATCTTGAGAAATTTGATATGGCAGAGGATGCCTCTGTATTTTCTGTAGAATATCTGCCTGGACAGTTCGACCAAAGAGCAGATTCCGCTGTGCAGTGTATCCAGTTCCTGGATGAGAATGCCCAGCCGATTATCCGCTCTGCAACTACTTATGTGATCCAGGGAGCCCTTACAGAGGAAGAACTGGAGGCTATCAAGAATCATTGCATTAACCCTGTAGATTCCAGAGAGACAGGCATGATCAAGCCGGAGACCCTGGTTACAGAGTTTAGTGATCCTGAAGATGTAAAGATTTTTGAAGGCTTTACCCAGATGCCAGAGGACAAACTGGAAGAGCTTTACAAATCCTTGAACCTGGCAATGACCTTTAAGGATTTCCTTCATATCCAGAATTATTTCCTTCATGAAGAAAAGAGAGATCCTTCTGTTACAGAGATCCGTGTACTGGATACATACTGGTCAGACCATTGCCGCCATACCACATTTTCCACAGAACTTACAGATGTAAAGTTCCAGGATGGGGATTATAAGGCTCCTATTGTGGATACTTACAAGCAGTATCTGGCAGACAGAGAGGTGCTTTACAAAGGAAGAGACGATAAGTTTGTATGCCTGATGGATCTGGCGCTTATGGCAATGAAAAAGCTGAAAGCCGAAGGAAAGCTTCAGGATCAGGAGGAATCAGATGAGATCAATGCCTGCAGTATTGTAGTTCCTGTAGATGTTGACGGTAAAGAAGAGGAATGGCTGATCAATTTTAAAAATGAAACTCACAACCATCCTACAGAGATCGAGCCTTTTGGTGGTGCTGCTACCTGTCTTGGAGGAGCAATCCGTGATCCGCTTTCAGGACGTACCTATGTATATCAGGCAATGCGTGTAACCGGAGCAGCAGATCCTACTGTATCTGTGAAAGATACCTTAAAGGGTAAGCTTCCTCAGAAGAAACTGGTAAGAGGAGCAGCACATGGTTACAGTTCTTACGGCAACCAGATCGGTCTGGCTACCGGTTATGTGAAAGAAATCTATCATCCGGATTACGTTGCAAAACGTATGGAGATCGGTGCTGTTATGGGTGCTGCTCCAAGGCGTGCGGTAATCCGTGAGAATTCTGACCCGGGAGATATCATCATCCTTCTTGGCGGACGTACCGGTCGTGATGGTATCGGCGGTGCTACCGGTTCTTCCAAGGTACATACAGAGGCTTCCATTGAGGTCTGCGGCGCAGAGGTTCAGAAGGGAAATGCACCTACTGAGCGTAAGATCCAGCGTATGTTCCGCAGAGAAGAAGTCAGCCATATTATCAAGAAATGTAACGACTTTGGTTCCGAAGAAATATGCCGGTCTGGATGGCACAGAGATCGCTATTTCCGAATCCCAGGAGCGTATGGCAGTAGTTGTTACTCCGGCAGATGTGGATAAATTCCTTGGATATGCAAATGAAGAGAACCTGGAGGCTGTTCCAGTGGCTGTTGTTACTGAGGAGCCAAGGCTTGTTCTTACATGGAGAGGAAAAGAGATCGTAAATATTTCAAGGGCATTCCTTGATACCAACGGTGCTCATCAGGAGACTTCCGTAGAGGTGGAGATCCCGAACAAAGAGGGAAATATTCTGGAAGAGCGTCCGGAAGTAAGTGATGTAAAAGAAAAATGGCTGGGAATGCTGGCAGATCTGAATGTTTGCTCCCAGAAAGGCCTTGTGGAAATGTTTGACGGTTCTATTGGCGCAGGCAGCGTATTTATGCCTCATGGTGGAAAGTATCAGCTTACTGAGACACAGACCATGGTTGCCAAGGTTCCGGTACAGAACGGCAAGACCAATACAGTTACTATGATGAGTTATGGATTTGATCCATATCTGTCTTCCTGGAGCCCATACCATGGGGCTGCTTATGCAGTGACTGAGTCTGTGGCAAGGATTGTTGCTTCAGGCGGTGATTACAGAAAGATCCGCTTTACTTTCCAGGAATATTTCCGCCGCATGACTGAGGATCCAAAGAGATGGAGCCAGCCTTTTGCCGCTCTTCTTGGTGCTTATGCCGCACAGCTGGGCTTTGGTCTTCCTTCTATTGGCGGTAAAGACAGTATGTCCGGTACATTTAATGATATTGATGTGCCGCCTACACTTGTTTCTTTTGCAGTAGATGTGGCAAAGATCCAGGATGTGATCACACCTGAGTTGAAAAAAGCAGGCAATAAGCTTGTGTGGGTACGTGCTCCAAGAGATGCATATGATCTTCCAGATTACGAAAAGATCATGGATATCTATGGGAAACTGCATCGGGATATTCTGGATGGCAAAGCTGTTTCCGCATATGCTCTTGACCGTCACGGAATTGCAGCAGCAGTAAGTAAGATGGCGTTTGGTAATGCAATGGGTGTTAAGATTGAACACAATCTGGATTCAAGAGATTTCTTTGCACCAGGCTTTGGCGATATTATCCTTGAGGTTCCGGATGGCAAGGTGGGCGAACTGTCTGTACCGTATACACTGATCGGTGAGGTTACAGCAGATGGCAAGTTCTCTTATGGCAATACACAGATCACTCTTGAGGAAGCTTATAAAGCATGGACAGGCACCCTGGAAAAGGTATTTAAAACTGTTTCCGGTGAGGAGGCAGAGGGAGCATCCGATATTCTTGTAAAACCGGAGGATGAAGATGCCGCCATTGAAAATGGACTTTATGATACAAAGAAGATCTATATCTGCAAGAATAAAACTGCAAAGCCTCGTGTATTTATTCCGGTGTTCCCTGGAACAAACTGTGAGTATGACAGTACAAAAGCATTTGAGCGTGCAGGCGCAGAAGTAGATGTAAAGGTATTTAAGAATCTTAGTGCAGAAGATATCCGTGATTCTGTGGAGATTTTTGAAAAATCTATTGATCAGGCACAGATGATCATGTTCCCAGGTGGTTTCTCTGCTGGTGATGAACCGGATGGATCTGCTAAGTTCTTTGCAACTGCTTTCCAGAATGCAAAGATCAAAGAAGCAGTTATGAAGCTTCTGAATGAGCGTGACGGTCTTGCACTTGGTATCTGCAATGGCTTCCAGGCACTGATCAAGTTGGGACTGGTACCTTATGGACAGATCTGCGGACAGAAAGAGGATTCACCGACCTTGACCTACAATACCATTGGCAGACATATTTCCAAGATGGTTTATACAAAGGTTGTAAGCAACAAATCCCCATGGCTGCAGATGGCAGAACTTGGCGGTGTATATTGCAACCCGGCTTCTCACGGCGAGGGTCGTTTCGTAGCAGATCAGGAGTGGATCAAGAAGCTTCTTGTCAACGGACAGGTTGCTACCCGCTATGTAGATCCGGAAGGAAACTTCGATCAGTCTGAAGAATGGAATATTAACGGTTCTTACTACAATATCGAGGGTATTACAAGTCCGGATGGCCGTGTACTTGGTAAGATGGCTCACAGTGAGCGCCGTGGCGATGGCGTTGCCATTAACATTTACGGACAGCAGGATCTGAAGATCTTTGAATCCGGTGTTGCTTATTTTAAATAAGATAAGGGATAAAAAAGATAAAACACAGATAGTAAAAGATAAAAACAGGAGGGGAGTGCCGTGTGGCATTCCTCTCCTTATTTATTATATGAGCATATGGTGATATCGCCGGCAGGCGACATGTGTGTTTAACAGAGATAATATTTGTTTACATATTTGTATTGCTTAATAGAGATAATATTCGCTTACATACCTGTATTGTTTAATAGAGATAATCTTTATTTACATAGCCGTATTTCATCAGGCTGGATGAATATACATACCAGTAAGATGGATCACTGGAATCGATCACCTGTACAGTTTCGCCATTGTTTAACTTGCCAATCTCATTGGAAGCATCATAGGCTTTCGCATTACGAAGAGCCAGATACCCTTTTGCAACGCTGACTGTCCTGGTAGGATATACAGGCGCAGTGCTTCCAACCAGATAATCTTTATTCACATACCCGTTCATATTTAATCTTGGAGAATATACAAACCAGTAGGTAGGATCGCTGGTGTCGATAATACTTACAGTATCTCCGTTATTCAGCTGTCCGATCTCATTGGAAGCGTCATAAGCTTTTGCATTACGAAGAGCCAGATACCCTTTTGCAACACTGACAGTCCTGGTGAAATCAGAGCTTGCCACAGCACCGGTGGAAATAGCCCCTCCGGTCAGGTAATCTTTATTTACAAAGCCGTTCAGATTATACTTAGGTGAATATACCAGCCAGTAAGTAGGATCACTGGTGTCCAGAAGCTGGACAGTATCACCTGTGTACAACTGTCCGATCTCGTTAGATGCATCATAAGCTTTCGCATTACGAAGAGCCAGATAACCCTTGTCTACCTTTACAGCTCTGGATTCACAGGCATATACATTACTGCTGTTTACCAGATATTCCTTATTTACATAGCCAGTGCAGTTATATTTGGGAGAATAAACCAGCCAGTAGGTAGGATCACTGCTGTCATTGACCTGTACGGTATCTCCGTTATACAGCTGCCCGATCTCATTGGAAGCATCATAAGCCTTAGCATTACGGAGAGCCAGATATCCTTTGGAAACACTTACTGTCCATGCAGCAGAATTAACTGAGATCAGATAATTCTTATTCACATAGCCATAGGAATCATACTTGGAAGAGTAAGCGTACCAGTAAGTTGAATCACTGTAATCATTGACTTCTACAGTATCACCGTTGTACAGCTGCCCGATCTCATTGCGGCTGTCATAAAGCATTTCCGTGCGAAGAGCCAGATAGCCTGTGGGAACGCTGACCATATAGGTATTGGGTGATGCCTGGCAGTTCCGGCTCATCCAGGGAACAGAGAGGGCAAATACTACAGCCAGCAGTGCGGCCCATTTAAAAAAGGCCGGAAGAGTGTTACATTTCTTATTTTTCATAGGTCCTCCTTTCGCCTGCAATGGCAGGCTTACATGCTGTTTCAGGCATGCTATTTTTAGATGCCATAAAAAATGCCTTTTCTCATAACATCTTATTATTGTCTATTATAACAGATTGGAAGATGTATTTGTATTCTTGATTGTTACAAAGTTACAATAGTTGCAAGGTTATCATTGCAATCGGATTTTCTATTCGCATCTGATTATGAGACTGAATTGTAGTAATCATAAATCTGTCTGCTTAAAGTGGCAATGGTACTTTGTGCAGAGCCACATTCACTGAGATTTTCTGACATAAACACAAGAATCAGTTCATTATCAGCGTCATAAATAATCCCAGCATCATTTTCTACATCATCCAGTTCACCGGTTTTGTTGGCTATTTTTACATCAGATGGCATCTGTGCAGGGATTTTGTTTCTGCGTGTCTGTGCAGCCAGCAGGTCGAACATGGAGTCTGCATAAGGATATTCAGAGGAATTGCCACTGTACATCTCATACAGCAGATGTCCGCAGTCAGCTACAGATGTGTAATTATCGTCATACTCATTGCTTTGAAGCAGAAGCCGTCCCATGTGTGTGTTATTAAAGCCATGCGTACTGCAGAAACTGTTTACGACAGCCATACCAGCAGAAGAATCTCCACCACCAAGGCAGCCGGTAAGTGTATTGGCTGCATCATTATCACTTACTGTGATCATGGAATAAAGATTAGAATCCACCTGCTGCTGGCCGTATTGATCTGTGAGGGTTTCGTAATTCTCATAAACAGCGCCCATAATATACAGCTTGATCAGACTGGCTGCCTGCATGGAATGGTCATTGATGGAGCCTTCTGATTCATTATAAAGATCACGTACATAAACAGACCAGCTACCATTGGAAACAGGAAGACGATCCTGCAGCTGTGTAAGGAGAGAAGCAAGCTTCTCGTCAGTAGGAGCCTCCACAGAAGATGCCTGCCCAAATACACTGCTTTTGGAATTGTCAGATGGTGGAGATAAAGTCCCCTGTCCATCAGAAGCTGTGGCATCTGGTGCCGGTTCTGGCTGGTTGGCAGTTGTGGCATCCGTGCCCGGCGCCGGTTCCGGTTGGTCAGTTGTTGCAGAACTTGTGCTTGGCGCCAACGGCCCCTGTACTTCTGCGGCAGTGACCGCAGAAAAGCTTCCTGCTGTGACTGCAGCGGCAGTAATAAGTGAAAATATGAATTTATATTTATAATCCCCTTTTTCTGGTTTCATACAGACCTCCTTATAATGAATGAAAAGTGCCAGAAACTTTTCTTAAGTATAATTCATTTGTATTAGATTTCCAATGTTTTTACAGGAAAACATGAAGTTTTTTATAAATAGCTTTATAAAAACAAAACACCCTCAAGTGTGCTTGCATTAATGCAGAGGCCTGAGGGAGATGTTAGTAATATACTAGCATATATTTGAGAAAAGTCAACTGTTCTACGATAGTTTTAATAAAGGCTTTATATGAATCGCAAATGATGATAAAATGGACGGAAAATATGAAACCTGAATTATTCACGGAACAGTATCTGAACTGATAACTGCACCATGAATCTAAAAATTGATCCATGCAGCTATAACATCACTCAATTAACCTGTCA
>ONBN01000055.1 GCA_900316115.1 uncultured Eubacteriales bacterium | reverse complement strand
TCCCGCGACCACCAGATCGTGCAGACTACAGCCAACCGTATCATGGAGATCCTTCCAAACGGAGCACTTATTGACAAGATCACTACCTATGATGAGTATCTGGCAAGTGATGAAATGGCTAAAAAACGCCAGGTATTTACTGTCAACGAAGAAGACGCATCCGACAACTGATCTGGCCTGGTATGTTAAAAGAGGAAACTGCATCTGCAGCTTCCTCTTTTTGTTATGTGTCTTATGATAATAATCACAGGAACTTCAATCCTGGTTTACTCTCAAAATGTCTATTTGAGATTCTTATTTCACCTGAACCTTCATTCCAACGTAATCTGATGGATACAAGAAGGTAATGGATGTATTCACACTCTGGATCCAGTTGGTGGTTCGCTTCGGTGCATTCATCAGCAGATAACGAAGGCTGGAATAGGTATTGGTATATGCCTTGTTACGGCTGTAAGAACTCATCAGATTACCCTTATAATATACACGATAAGCCACTGCACTGTTCTCAAAGCTGTACTGCTCAAAGGAATTAGCACTTCCCAGAGTACGTCTGGCAACTGCGCCTCTCTTTGCAGACATGATCACAGGAGCACCGGTAAGGTTACTGCTGGTCATAGTAAAGTTCACGCTTCTGCCCTTGGCTGCCTTCACAAGCTTCAATGGACGGTGGGATGCACTCTGCTTTACAAAGGAAATCCCTGCCTTGCCTGACTGTGTGGTATAATCCACACGGATCGTCACACTGCCTCTGTTTACACGGATGCAGGAAAGCATTCCTGAATTGCTGCCTGAGCTTTGTTTGATAAATGTACCGGCTGCATTGTTCACATAAACACCTTTGTTGGTGCTGCGTACCATATACTCAGTAGGCTGGCTGCTCTTGCCTGTAGGATAGGATGCGATCACAGCATCGTATCTGGTCTTTGTATTGGCAGGAGTCACATAAACCGTGTAAGCTGTGATCTTGTTAGTGCCAATGCTTTTGTTCAGTACATGATAGGTCTGTCCTGCAGATACGGTAAGAGTAGCTCTTCTTCTTGTGGCTGCAGATGCAGGTACTGTTGCTGTGATGATCGTAGCTGCTGCCACCAGCGCTGCCGCAAACCATTTAAAAACTTTCTTCTCTCTCATTTTGCCTCCTTAGCTGCCTTTTACAGGCCTGTTTTGATTTTCATTCTCCTTGCATGGTAATAGGAGCAAGCTTGCCGCCTGTTACTTTCAGAAGTCCCTCCAAAGGTGCTTTCAGTGTAAGGCCGATCCTGCCGCCGCTGATATAAATCTCCTGAAACTCACCGGCTGACTGGTCAAACACTACAGGATACGGCTTCTTCATCCCGATAGGACTGCATCCGCCACGCACGTAACCGGTAATCTTTGTGATGTCCTTCACATGGATCATGTCTACCGCCTTCTCGCCAACTGCCCTGGCCGCTGACTTGCGATCCACTTCCTCCTCAATAGGAACCACAAAAACATAATACCCGCCGTTTTTGCCCTCCATTACCAGTGTCTTAAACGACTGCTCATGAGGTGCCTGGATCATATCTGCACAATGGATCCCATCAATAAATTCATCGCATTCATAAGTAAATGCCTGATAAGATACCTTTTGCCTCTCCAGCATCCGCATGGCATTTGTTTTGGATTCTTTTGCCATTTCTGTCATCCTCCTAAAGATGCATTATTATTATAATACCTGCTGTCTCTTAATCCGTAATATCTGTTTTCCTTCTTCTGCTCTTTCTCTGGCTCTGCTGTTTCTTCTGCTCCCACATCTGACTGTGGATATCCTGTACCTTAAGTTCGTCTGTCTTTTTAGGATCTGAAGCCCTTTTATCCCTGGTCAGATCCAGCTTTCCAGTAAAATAATCTTCAAAGTCATCATCGTCCAGCAGCTCTTCTTCCAGTAATTTTTCTTCCAGAAGTTCTTCCTGATCAGCCTCATCCTCAGGCATTTCCTTCCTGCCGGTTCTTTTTTCGGATGGCCTGCGTTCAGGCTCTGCTTCTCTTCTCCTGGGTCCTTTCCCTGCTTTTGGCTTATTGATCGCAAACTGGATTAGCATTCCCAGTATGGCAAAGGCTGCACCAAACAGGATTCCGTATGGAATCTGGTCCATTGACAAAAGCTTTGCAAGGGACAATCCTGCTGTTACACCGCCAAGAAAACTTGTGCCTACAATGATCACTTCCCGGTCATAGCGCATAGCCAGTACACCAATACCAACCCCGATCAGGATACAAAGGAAAAAGGAGAAGGAGCTGGTAGGATGGATCAGATAAATACTTAAGGAAAGCCCAAGACCTGCGCCCAGAATAAAAATACCTGCCCGGTAGATCATAAAAGCCAGAACTGCCATCACAACTCCGATGCCCAGCATAGCCCCCATATAGTAAGCCTTTTCCTCCGTACCTATACGATACACCAGGAAAAATCCGATCCCAGCGCCTATACAGAAACCAAAGATCATCATCCAGAACCGCAGCAGCCTGTATCCCAAAATACAGTTGGTCAGTCCAAAAACAAATACGATCCCAAATACGATGATCATGATCCCTGATAGCACCTGGACTCCCAGGATATTATCCATCATTTCCCCAAGATTATTAAGAATCTCCACATTCATAATCATTTCCTCCCGGTTTTCAGAACATGAAATACATGGTCTTCATATTTTCAAGTACACCATAGTGGTACTCCACCTGTTCCACTCCCTGTAAGTATATATAGTATAAAGCGATCTGCTGTATTTTCTTATTGGTGATCAGATCCTGGTATGCCTGTTCATACCCTTCCTGGGTACTGAATTTGAAACGCACCACAGCAGCCCCATTATCAAGTCTCATTTTACAATAATCATAAACACTTTGCCAGTCATAACTATCAAAACATCCCTGATTCAGCACATAAAAGTTCTTGGCAGTGGCTGTGCACTCAGGTACCTGAAATTCCTCTGAAGGAGTGTAGGTCTGCTCATACTCATCTGGAAACGGACAAAGATAATCGTAGATCGTGGTCTTATGCTCTGCCAGCTGTACAGCATCCCCTTCCAGAAATTCCGGCTGATCCCCATTAGTAGCATCAAAATAATAATACTCTCCGTCCAGCTTTACAATGTTCCAGGCATGTCCCTGGGAACTGTTCTTTGTGTCTCCATCCACATAAATACAGTAAACTCCCAGATGATCCAAAAGATACTGGGCAGCTCCTGCATATCCTGCACAAACTGCCTGCTTTTTCCAAAATACCCCGGCAATGCTCTGATCATCCTCAGACTCCTGATAGCTGGCTGTATCGATCAGATATGTATAAACAGTCTGTGCCTTTGTATAATCATCAGCTCCCTGAGTGATCAGTGCCTCCACCTGCTGGCAGGCCTGGCTCATTGCCTGTTGGATCTCTTCGGTTACAGCTTCTGTGTAACTGTACCCTGGAGTAAACAGGCAGTAATCTCCATCTCCGTAAGTGGTTTTCGTCACCTGATTCCTGTTATGGATCCAGAAAAACTCAGGATGATCTTTTAAAACAGCATGATATACCCGGTCTACTGAATCGTTATCAGCAATGGTAATATAAAATTCCTTTTCTTTTGCACGGATCCCAGCCTCCATCTGCCTGTAGGCCCTCTGTTCTTCGTCATTCAGCAGGGAGAAATAATATTCCACCTTCCCAGGCTCTCCCTGGGAAACCTCCTGTTTTCGCAGCTGCTGCACTTCCTGTGGTTCCATACCAAGAAGACCCTGCAGTAGTTCCTGTACCTTTTCTGTCTGACCCAGCTTTTTCACACCAGCCAGCGCTAACAGTACCAGAAACAGAATGATCAGAAAGGTTTTCAGGAATTTACTCTTTCTTTCCTTTTTTCTCATGCAGCACCTTCCTTCTGTTTTTCCGGATCTTTCTTAATCTCTTCCCATTCTCACAGGCAGATTCTTATTCACCCAGTTCCTGGATCCGGTGCAGGATGTCTTTCGTATTTTCTCTGAAAAGCAATTCTTTATTATACCTGAAATAACGCTCACAGGAATATTCTCCCAGAAAACGGACTCCGTTTTCATTTCTGTTCAGTTCTGAAATAAAGATCACCATCTCCTGGCCTCCTGGGAACACAGCTTCCATAAAGTCAAAAGCGTGTTCCAGCTTTAATGCAGTCTGATCAAAAGAATGATTATACTCGTTCTGCTTTTCCTGGAATAAGGCTTTCAGCTTTTCAAAAACCTGTGCACCATCCCCATTTTCTTCTGACCTTATAAGCCCCATCCACTGATCAAGGGTTTCGCCTGCTTTCCGATACCGGTAATCCTCTTCTCTGGAAAAAAAACCGGCTTTTTTCTTCATTTTATAATCCATCTCAAAGCTTTTCTGCATATCCTCCAGATAGATCATCGGCTGATCTGCCTGAGGACCTGTAAGTGCGCCTTTAGCCCCTTTCAGCAGTTCAAATAAAATCTCCAGGCCTCTTTCCTGTTCTACTGTTTCATCAAAAGCCAGATTCAGTTTTGAAAGCAAAAGCCCTGTTACACTTAACCTTTCATCAAAGGAAGCATGGGCAGCCTTCTTTATAAGGATATCATCAATCTGCCCTTCCAGTACCCGGTCAATCTGATAATCTGTCCGGTATTTATAGTACAGTTCCAGATAATTTGCAAAGTCCCTGGCAATCCTTGGATGCTGGATATACTGGATCACTACTTCCCGGTCAAAAGATTTATCCAGCTTTTCATACACCTGAAGCATCCTTGACAGGTCTTCCCATCCTCTTGGAGTGGCAAATACCCTGCCGTCCACAGTACTCTCCATAGAATAAAAATTCTCAGGGTGCATATTCAGATAAGAAAGAACAGCTCCGTGCACACCCGCCTGATATGCATATTCCTTCCAGGCTTCCAGATCAGGCTCCACAAGGATCTTCTTTACCCTGTCCATAGTAACCACATCAAATTCCCTGACAGACTTATTATATTCCGGCGGATTACCTGCTGCAACGATCAGCCAGCCCTTTGGGATCTGATGGCTTCCAAAGGTTTTGCACTGAAGGAACTGAAGCATTGCCGGCGCCAGAGTTTCTGATACGCAGTTGATCTCATCAATAAAAAGAATACCTTCCCTTACTCCTGTTTCCTGGATCTTTTCATAAACAGAAGCTACAATCTCACTCATGGTATATTCTGTCACTGCTTTTTCTTTCCCGTCAAATTCCTTTTTGGATATAAAGGGAAGTCCAATAGCGCTTTGTCTGGTATGGTGGGTAATGGTATAAGATACCAGCCCTATCCTGCACTCCCGTGCGATCTGCTCCATGATCTGTGTCTTGCCAATGCCAGGCGCACCGATGAGAAATACAGGTCTTTGTGCATTTACCGGTATTTCATATTCTCCATATTCATCTTTCAGAAGATATGCCTGAATGGTATTTTTGATCTCTTCTTTTGCACGTTTAATATTCATTGCTTCTATCTCCTTTTCCCCTGGGACTGCTCCAGATCCTCAGGGTCAAGGATCAGCTTTATGGCCCATGGTGGAACATCCACATCCTGGTAATCATCTTTCATAAATACAAAAGCTGTCTCGTATGGAGGCATCTTTCCAGGAAAAATCCCGTATCCATCTGTAAAATAGATCAGCCCCCGCAGCCTGGTAAATCTTTTTTCTTTTTGAAGCTTTTCCACATAGGCAAAAGGCGGGCGAAAATCTGTACCTCCCTGTCCTTTTACTGTAAAATGCTCCATATACTCTTTTAATGCCTGTCCATCTGTGATCACAGTATCTGACTGGATCCGGTCATCACACTGGATAATATGCACGCAGATACGCCTGAAAAAGCTTTCTGTTTCGCTTAAAACACTGTATGTTTCTTCAAGAAACCTCCTTACCAGGTCTCCCTGACAGGACATGGAGGTATCGATCACGATCACAAAATCCTCTACCTTTTGTTCTTCCTTTGTTTCCAGTGGCTCGATCAAAGGCATGTTTCCATACAGGTTCATCCCATAATTATAAAAAATATAATCAAAGGTGTCCATATCCACCTTCATTTCTTCCTTCAAAACCGCAAATTTTCGCAAAAATTCTCTATAATCATATCTTTGCCTGTTTTCAACTGTAAGCTGATCCATAAGGCTTTTACTGCCTTTTGACGCTTCTTTTGAAAAAGTCTCCATCTCTGTCTGCATCTTATTCCGCAGATCTTCCCATTTTTTCTTCTGGATCTGAGACTGACTTTTGTTCTTACCTGAATCATACCACTTCCTGTGGTCATCCAGTGTAAATTCTCTTTTCAGTTCTTCTATTCTCGCCTTTGGAAGATGAAGACTGCATAACCTGCGGTACACTCTTTGAGCTGTCATCACCTTTCCTTCTTCCAGAAGAAGTGCCTCTGCCTGACGCCGTGCCATTGTAACAGGTCTGTGTACACATTTCAGATACAAGCCGTCAATAATCTCTTCCACTACCACATCACAGGCCAGATTCCAATATTCCTGATCCACTTTATCATCCGGATAAACGTGACAGAAAATACAGTGAAACAATGTGTGCAGATATAAACGGTTCACCTGTTCCCTGCTTCTTTTAAACATTTCCATCAGCCTTTCCGGCTGATAATAAAAAAGGCTCCCGTCAGACCCGGACGGGATCATCTCCATATCCCCGCTGGGCTGCAGCTGGGTCAGGGCATTGTCAAGAAATCTCATATTCAAATATAACTGATTTCTGGAATTTTTCAAAATATCCTCACAGATCTGTTGGGCCAGAAGCGCCCTTTTCTGGGCATCATGAACAGCATTGATCATCTACTGGTCCTCCTAAAGCAAAAAGGAAGGTCTTCCTGTCGGAAAATGGATTCTTCCATATTCCATCAGCATACTGACTGTCCCCTCATCTCCCGCTCTTCCGGCCATTTCCAGAATATGGTCATATACAGACTTTCTGGATCTGTCCAGGGGATACGTTTCCATAAGAAAAGCAAGTTCATCCTGGCGCTGGTTCCTGATCAACAATTCAGCCAGCTGTTCGTAGTGTGCCTGTATATATTCTTCATACTGTTTTCTTGCCTTATCTGTCAGCTCCCAGGGCATTTTCAGCCTTCCAAAGGCCAGCTCCATCAGAAATTTCTCATTCTCCTGAGCGCAGGCCATTTCAAACCGCTTGTCATATTCCTGATAATTAAACTGCTTTCCTGCAAAACAGTTACGATAATACAGACCACTTCCATGGATCTGAGTCATAAGGATCCTGGCAGGTGTATTCTCCACTCCTTCTTCATAATATTCTGGAAACCAGAGAACCGCTTCCACACTGCCGGATAAAACTACTTCCAGTTCTTCGCCCACCTCTGAAAGTATCTCCTTAATGCCGGACTCCTGTCCATCCATATGGACATACAGCTTACGAATCTTATGGCATCCTGTAAAAGCGCCACTTCCTATGTCCGCAAAATTACTTCCAAAAGACAGCGTATGCAGACTCCTGCAGTTATAGAATCCATACCTACCTATTTTTCTCACTGTATCGGGCAGGTATAAAATCTCCAGGCTTTTCCCTGAAAACAGGTATTCTTTTAATTCTGTCACAGGCAGCCCGTCCAGTACTTCTGGAACCTCCACCACTGTGGGATCACCTTTCAGAGCTGTGATCACCACATGCCCACCCTTTTTTTCATATTCAAAACTGCTGTTTTATCGGTGTTCCTGGCGCGATCCGTCAGTCCGGCGACACGGCTGATACCCCTGGTTGTACCTTAAAAGGTCCCTGTGGGGAAATCACCATTCCCTCCGGCGTTATTGTTGCCAAACGACATATCCATATGACTCCTGCAGATGCAGTCGCACTGAAAGTACAGGACAATGATGAAGTGTTCGTACTTACCAAAAGCTACGGAAGAGCACTGATCTATGCAGATGTGGTGGTCCGTGTAAGCTGGGGCTACCGCCTGGCTATGCATGTAGATACAGATGAAGCAAATGCCTTTTCCAGCGACAGAGATCCTTACGGTGTGATCGTCCGTTTCTTTGATCGCAATTACAATACAGATAAATGGATCGAAGATGTTCTCTCCGGGATCAACCGATAGCCTTTATAATATTTCAGGGCAGCGTTCATATGGACGCCGCCCTGTTTTTATTTATTGCTTAGTAGAAGTTCCAACATCCAGTACATTCTCCAGTGAGTTATCTACATTTACCTCACTGACAAATGCAGGCACACCAGCTTCTTCCTGAGTCAGATCACCGAAAGGACCTGCTGCAGCCTCCTCTTCCGGAGGATAGTACTCTGCGATCACATCAAATATACTCTGTCCGCCAGCTTCTGTCTGTTCCAGAAGTGTCTGAGACTGAAGTATGTCTGAAAGCGCATTATTAACAGTCACATCACTGACAACTACCTGTGCATTGCCCTCGGATGTAAATGCCTGGTTCGCAGGATCATATACATTCTGGCTTGCCTTTATAATATCCTGAAGTGTATTCGTCACTGTAATATCGGTAACAAAATACTGGGTATTACTGCTCTGCGCTCCCTGTGCGGCCATCTGCGCCACCTGTTCGGCCGTAGGATAGAAAGAAGGCTGACGGATATAGCGGAAACTTGCGCTGTATGCCTCTCCTACAGTAACTCCATTCTGGCTGGCAGAACAGTGAACTGCAATCCAGTCACCTGCATCTGTCTTACCACAAAGGATACCAACATGATTATTAATGCCTGCCTCTGGCCCTTTCTGGAATACCAGATCGCCTGGCTGTGCATCTGCTTCACTGACTACATTGGCTTTTCCCCACTGGTCAGATGTACCATTCCCTACGCTTGCCTCCATGGCCTGGTTCTGATAACCATTCACTACTGCCCAAGTAACAAAACCACTACAATCAAGGCCATATGCCCGTCTGGTACCTGTACTCTTACTGCCTTCTGCTGTAACAGTCTCCACAGTCCCCCAGCTTGGATCCTCTCCAAGGACTGTAGATTTGCCGCCCCAGAAATAACCAACCTTACCGATCAGGGAATATGCTGCAGTGACCACATTCACTCTCTCTTCTGAAACATCATCCCCAACGCTCTCTCTTACAAATCCTTTTGCCGCAGTAACAACTGCACACAAAAGGCTGCAGTCTGTCTCTGTATACTTTTTCAGGACTGCCCGCTGATCCTTTGGAATCTTATTTTCTTTAATATAGTGGTTGATATGGTAATTACCATAGGAAACCTTTGTAATATCACTGGAATCCCGGATCACAGGATTCATTTTCTCAAAGATATCTGCCAGCGCTTCCTTACAGGACCTATCCAATGTATAGGAAGTCACTCCCTGCAGGCTCTGCTCATATATGTATACCGCCAGGATATCCTGCCAGTTTCTTACCAGCAGTGTATCTGCCGAAGAAGTCACTCCACCTGTAGTATCTGAAACATCAGCAAGCTTATTCTTGGCCTTATATTCTTTCTCGATCTCATCCATCACAGATGCAAAATCATCCGAAAAACTAAGCTGATAATTGTCTTGCAGACTGTTCAGATAAAAATCCTTGCCTGCATGAAGATTAGAAACCATATCTGTATAATACAGCGGATCCCCCTCTACAGCCTCGGCTTCTTTTTTTTCTTTTTCTTCTTTTTCTTTGGCATCTTCAAGCTTCTTCAGCTTTTTCTCCATATTAAGGAAAAGCTGATAATTGGATACCAGTGACTTTTCACTATCTGAAAGTGCATTATATGCTTTACGGATCTTATGGATCTCATCCTTCTGATCCAGAGTAATGTCCTCAAGAAGAGACAGTGCGTCAATCCTGTCAATAATATTCCTTACAGCCTCTGAAACCGGTGATTCTGACGGAACCGGTGTGGCTGTAGCCTCCGGCGTCCTGGTAGGCTCTGGTGTAGGTGTGCCCTCCGGTGCCTGTGTCGGCGCCGCCGATGGTGTAGACGGTGTCTGAGTAGGTGCCGGTGTTGGACTGTGGGTAGGCTTCGGTGCCTGAGTTGGCTCTACCGGTGTTTGGGTTGGCTCTGTTGGTGTCTGGGTAGGTTCTACCGGCGCCTGGGTAGGCTCCACCGGTGCCTGGGTCGGCTCCGGAGCAGATGTAGGCGTAACCTCACCATAACTGTCATCAATCTGTTCTCCTGACTCAAATGCTCCGCCGTCACTGGCCGCAAGGACAGCAACCGGACCAGACAGTACCATTGCTGAGATAATCGTCATGCATAAACATTTTGTCAGATATTTATTCTTCATACTTTTCAAGATGCTCCCTTCCTTGTCATGAACATCCCTTTACTCCCCTATATAAAGGTCTGATACGTGATAAAACGGTTCGCTTAAATATTAACTTTGTCTATTGTATCATAATCTTTTTTTCAAATCAACCTTCAAGGAAATATCTATTCCCATTTTATCCAATTTTCACTTTTTCTTCACATAATATTTAGGAAAACACTCTCAGACCTTTTATGCAAAAGCAGCCATATTCTCCTGTCTTCTGGTGCACAACTGGACAATCCCCTGGATCACCTGATAGCATACCATCAGGATATACTGGATATCCTCTGTGATATTTCTTTTTTTCCGAAGATAGCTGGTATGACTTACCTGTATGAACTCTGTAAGCTCTCCCAGGTTTTTAAAATACACATTTTTAAAAACATAAGCATTGGCAGCGCCGCTTTTGATGCAGGCCTTCAGCCTTTGCTTCAGAACCTTTTCATAACGGCTGTGCTCATACAGACTGCCTGTATACGTCCTGTTATGGGGAAACGTAAAATAATCTGCCACATAATGCAGTACTTCCCCAAAATTCCTCCAGTAGACACGTTCCTTCCCTTCTGAGGGTCCATGTTCCACCAGCTGAAGCATTTTTTCCTGGATCTCTCCAAAGGTGCTGAAATACTCATGTTTTTTCACGACAAAAGAAGGGCGGATATCCGGAAGGATACTTCCAAGACAGAATGCCTTTCTGTGAGACTGCAGGCTCTCATCCACAGTCAACTGATCTGCCAGGTATCTGGCAAGTAAAATGTGTGATTTCTTACGCAATCAATCCCTCTGCTTTCCTGCCGTAGTCCTTTGTAATGGTTCTCCGGCATATATGGCGAAAACATTGTAATGCTTTCTTATCTTTATTGTATTTTGACACGCAACAGCAAATGTACTGAACAGTTACGTATTCTTGTTCTATCTTAGGTTAGCGGCCTATAGCTCATACTATAACAGATATGCGTAAAAACTTCAAATAAACTTTACATAATATTTGTAAAAAAACTTTTATTAATTCCGGTCAGAATGCACAAGCGCTCTGACATTAACATTGGTCAAATATAGAATATGCAAAAAAAGCATTGCTCTCCGTATTATTTCAGGAGAATAATGCTCTTTTTTGCTTTACCCACCTCTCTCAATCCCTGTAAATACTGGAAAAATCAGGGGTTCCTTCCAGGTCATAAGGAGTCATCTGGTATACGTAATAATTCAGCCAGTTGGTGTACAGGTTATTGGCATGGGCACGCCATAAAAGCAGAGGCCTGTTCTCAGGATCATTGTCCTTATAATAGTTCTTGGGAATATCAATAGGAAGGCCCTTGGATGTGTCTCGCTTATATTCTCCGTCCAATGTAACACGGTCGTATTCCGGGTGTCCCATGATAAAGATCTTACGGCCGCCATCAGCCATAGCCAGGAATAAACCTGCTTCCTCGGACTCTGCAAGCACAGTAAGCTCTTTGCATGCATGGATATCTTCAATAGGAACCTCTGTATGCCTGGAATGGGGAGCAAGAAATACATCATCAAATCCACGTACAAGAGGAATCTTGCGGTTCAGAACCTTGTGCCAGAAAAGACCGAACATTTTCTTGGGGAGCATTCTTTTTTTCAGGCCATAATGATGATAAAGACCAGCCTGTGCAGCCCAGCACAGATACAAAGTAGAGGTTACGTGGGTCTGGGTCCAGTCCATGATCTTTACAAGTTCCTGCCAGTAATCCACCTCTTCAAATTCCATCTGCTCTACAGGCGCACCTGTGATGATCATACCGTCAAATTTCTGATTTTCCAGTTCAGGAAAGGTCTGATAAAATTTATTCAGATGACTCTTGGATGTATTTTTGGAATCATGGCTTTCTACTGTCATGAAAGTAACATCCACCTGGATAGGGGTATTGGATAAAGACCGAAGCAGCTGAAGCTCAGTCTCTTCTTTTAATGGCATCAGATTCAGGATCAGGATCTGTACTGGACGGATATCCTGGTGCATAGCACGATTCTCATCCATAACGAAAATATTTTCTTTTTCAAGGATCTCCTTTACCGGCAGATCACTTTGTATTTTAATTGGCATTGATGTCCCTCCTTGTTGTTAATATATTTATAATCATGCTTCTTCCGGATTGACCATTTTCAGGAAATCCTCCTCAGAAATGATAGGAATTCCAAGCTCTTTGGCCTTTTTATTTTTGGAAGAATTAGACATTGTATCATTATTAATCAGATAATTGGTTTTTCCTGTAACAGAACCTGTGACTTTTCCGCCAAGAGACTCTATCAGGGCTTTTACCTCGTTGCGGTTGGCAAAGTGAGTCACAGACCCGGTGATCACAAAGGTCACACCTGCAAAAATCTGAGCCTGGGAAGCAACTTCCGTATGAAGCGTCAAAAGCCCCAGAAGCCGGTCCAGCTTTTGATTATTTTCTTCATCATGAAAATAAGAATAAATATTACCTGCCAGCACAGGCCCAATACCATCAATGGCACTGATCTCCTCCAAATCTGCCTGGCGAATGGAAGAAAGACTGTCTTCAAAATGACGGCAGATCACTTTTGCATTGGCAAGACCGATCCCTGGAATACCAAGACTGTATATCACCCTGGAAAGAGTGGTATCCCTGGCCTTATCCAGGCTTAAGATCAGATTCTCATAAGACTTTTCGCCAAAGCCTTCCATCTGGATAATCGCATCCTTATATCTGTCCAGCCTGAAAATATCAGCAAATTCATGAATAAAGCCCATGGCAATGAATTTTTCCAGGGTTGACTGGGAGAGCCCGTCAATATTCATTGCATCTCTGCTGGTAAAAAGTGCAAAGCCACGGATCTTTTTGGCTGCACAGTCAGGATTCATACAATAAAGAGCTTCCACATCATTTTCTTTACGGATACGTGCTTCCCCGCCACAGGCAGGACAGGTATCCGGAATCACCAAATTACCACTGCAGGTAAGATTTTCAGCAATCTGCGGAATGATCATGTTGGCCTTATAAACACGGATGGTATCTCCGATGCCAAGCTTCAGTTCTTTCACAATACTGATGTTATGCACGCTTGCCCGGCTTACCGTTGTACCTTCCAGCTCCACCGGTTCAAAAACAGCTACCGGATTGATCAGCCCGGTACGTGACGGACTCCACTGGATCTTCAGAAGATGTGTTTCCCGAATCTCATCTGCCCATTTGAAGGCAAAAGCATTCCTTGGGAATTTGGCTGTACGGCCAAGGGATTCTCCATAAGCAATATCATCATATAAAGCCACAAGACCATCCGAAGGAAAGTCATTGGTTGTAATAGCTGTAGAGAAATAATCCATGGCCTGATCCAAAGTGGATGCAGTTACTACCCGATATTCCACAACATCAAACCCCTGCCCCTTCAGCCACTGAAACTGCTGTTCATGAGAATTGCCAAAATCTACCTCTGGCGCACTTACAAGGGAAAATGCATAAAAACGTACATTTCTGCTGGCTGTAACCTGATTGTTCAGCTGGCGCACAGAACCACTGCAAAGATTACGGGGATTCTTATAACGGGCATCCACATCATCTATAGATTCATTGATCCTCTGGAAATCTGAGTATGTGATAATGGCTTCTCCACGCAATACAAGGCGGCCTCTATATGGGATCTGAAGCGGAATATTCTTAAAAACCCGTGCATTGTTGGTGATCACCTCACCAACCGTACCGTTTCCCCTGGTAACAGCTTTTAACAACTGGCCATTTTCATAAGTAAGTACAATGGTAAGGCCATCCAGCTTCCAGGAAAGCAAAGTCTTACGTGAACCGATAAATTCACGAAGAACTTCCCGATCCTTTGTCTTGTCCAGGGAAAGCATGGGGCTTTCATGGGTTTCCTTGGGCAGTGCATCAACAGACTCATACCCTACGGAAACGGTTGGACTGCCTGCCAGAACTGTGCCTGTTTCTTTTTCCAGGGCTGCCAGTTGATCGTACAGGGCGTCGTACTCCAGATTGCTCATGATCTCCCTGTCTTCCTGGTAATACGCCTTGGATGCCTGATTCAGTTTCTGGGCTAATTCTTTCATTTTGCTTAAAGCTGCTTCCATGATTTCCTCCTGGATCTGAATTATTTCCGGAAGATGAATCCCGGATCATAAGAGTTAGCTTATTATATTCTTCTTTGGTGATCTCTCTGTAACTGCCAGGTGCAAGGCCCTGAACTGTAAGATTCATGATCCGGATCCTTTTCAGGGTACGAACCTGATATCCCAGATATTCACACATCCTGCGTATCTGACGGTTCAGTCCCTGTGTAAGAATGATCCGAAACGAGCATTTGCCTGCAGCATATGCCCGGCATGGCCTGGTAATTGTATCAAGAATAGGAACCCCTGTACGCATCTGCGCCAGAAATTCCTCTGTTATCGGATGATCCACAGTTACCAGATATTCCTTTTCATGATAATTTCTGGCCCGCATAATATCATTTACAAGACTGCCCTGATTGGTAAGCAGGAGAAGTCCTTCTGAATCTTTATCCAGGCGTCCCACAGGATATATGCGAACCGGATATTTCACATATTCAGTAACTGTTGTTTCCTGATATTGTTTCTTAGTACTGCACACAATCCCCTTAGGTTTATAAAAAAGCAACAGTACCTTTTTTTCATCTTTTTTAACTGGTTTCCCGTCCACAAAAACCCTGTCCTCTGGTGAAATCTTATCCCCTGGACTAAGAGTACGGCCGTCAACCGTAATCCGCCCGGCCCAAAGAAGGCGGTCTGCCTCCCTCCGTGAACAGAAACCGGATTCACTTAAGTATTTATTGATTCTGATTTTTTCGCTCATTGCTATATTATATAGTCTTTTTTCTATGATATCAAGAAAAAGCTTTGCACTGTCCTCTATTTGTACTGCCTTATTTATGATTGCATGAAAATGAAGTGTGTGGTAAAATTGGATTCATGTTGAAGGCTTTTTACGCCAGCCTTTTATTGATTTACTGACACAAAGGAGGAATCATATGTCAGGCCGTAAACAACGGACCAACCGGCCGCTTCTTATAGCCGCAGTGATTCTTTGTCTGGTATGCGGTGTATTGCTTACCCGCACTTCACCAGGTTCTGGATCTCTGGATGATAAAAAACAGCCGGATATGTTCGTAGCAGAAAATACAGATACTCTTACTCCACCGGCGCAGGATACGGTTTCCGGTGACACAGCGGAGGTTACACAGTCTCCTGAAGTGCAGCCAACCGATACTCCGATCCCTGAGCCCACTACAGTTCCGGCTGATGATACCAGTACATCCCAGGTTTCTCCGGAAGCAGCCTCTGGGGTGTGGACATCCAGCGGAAGCAACTGGTACTTTATGGTAAATGGTGCCGCCCTTACCGGATGGCTTACAGACACAGACGGAAAAAGATATTACTTTGATGCTAATGGAGTGATGCAGACCGGATGGCTGGACGATAATGGTAATCGCTATTATCTGAATGGAGACGGTGTGATGCAGACCGGTGATACAGTAGTTGACGGACAGCTTTGCCACTTCACTTCAGAAGGTGTATTAGACGGAGAACCAGTTCCTGCCTCAGAACAGACAGAAGCTTCTCCTCTGCTTTATTACATAAATCCTGCCCCTGAGAAATCCGATACAGCCTCTGACAGCACTGCCGCAGCTGATACTTCAGTAGATACTTCTGCTGATGCAGCTGCACCAGACACGCAGGCCGCTTCCGAAGATCAGGCGGCTGTACAGGATACTACCCAGGACGCAGCGAATGATCAGGCAGGGTCTCAGGATACTCCGGTTCCTACCCAGACGCCTGTTCCTGATAAAAAGGTGGCTCTTACCTTTGATGATGGCCCCAGTGATTACACAGCCAGACTTCTGGACTGCCTGGAAGCCAATAATGCCAAAGCTACATTTTTCCTTGTAGGAAATATGATCGATTATTATTCAGATGATGTTACCCGTATGGAAGCCCTTGGCTGTGAGCTGGGCAACCATTCTTATGACCACACGGATCTGTCCACGCTTTCTGCAGAAGGTGTTTCCAATGAGATCGGACAGACAGACCAGCTGTTGAACAATCTGGTAGGCCATGGAGCTACTGTGGTGCGTCCCCCTTACGGGAACGTAAACGATACTGTAACTTCTGTGATTGCAACACCTATGATCCTGTGGACCGTTGACCCGGAAGACTGGAATGAAGGCGAAGATGTTGACCGTCTGGTAAATGCAGTTCTTGACAATGTAACAGATGGCTCTATCGTACTTATGCATGATATCTTCAGTTCTTCTGTAGATGCTGCAGAGATCCTTATCCCACGGCTGATCCAGGAAGGTTATGAACTGGTTACAGTCCATCAACTGGCCGAAAGCAATGGCATCACCCTTCAGGGCGGTGTACTTTACAATTCCCTTTCATAAATGGTGATGTTACCGTCAGGCGATATGTTTATTTAATTTCAACAAAAAAGCAGCTGCAGATCAAATCTGCAGCTGCTTTTTTACCCATTATTCAGTTTTCTCTTCCAGAAGCCCGCTATAAATATACGCTGTCTGTCCTTCATACTCCACCTGGATCCAGTCTCCCTCAGAACCAAGCTTCTGTACTTCCTCACCGGCAGAAAGACCACCGATAATCTCTGCATCACTGCTTGCAGCAGCACGCACGTTACAGTCTTCTGTGACTACCAGTGTGGTACCATCTGATACGATAGATGAATCACTGGTATCCTGGCCAAGGCCATCCAGAAATGCAGTCAGAGCAGGATCACCTGCCTGTGCCTCTTCAAGCTGCTTACGGATATCAGAGTAAAGTGTCTTTACATCATCATCTGCTTCCAGCCCGTCTGTATAAGCAGAAATCTCTGTATCCTCTACTGCGGATGCATCAATCTTCCACTGGCCTTCGCTGTCCTTATATACATAAAACTGACTCAATGCTGGTACTTTCGTATCAATGCCCTTGCAAATATAATAAAAACTTGCATAGACTACATATGAGTCATCCTTTAGCCCCTTTTTCACATAGACATCTCTTACTTCATACCCTTCAATATAGTCCTTTGCATTGGTAATCTTTGATTCATCGGACGGTGCAAGATTATCTACGTATGTCTTCAGCGTTGCAATATCTTTGTCCCCCAGAGCCTTGTAATAGCCCGTAATTAATGCAGTAATCTCTGCATTGCCTTTTTCCATGGGATTGGCGTCTTTCTTCCCGTCAGTCTCCCCATCTTTTGCCGGAGAAGAAGGAACATTTCCCTGGTTATCCTGTGATGCTGTCTGCTGATCTCCCTGTCCCTGATCGGAACTACCCTTCTTACTTCCAACACAGGCATGGATTCCAAAAGTCAGAGCACCAACGATTAACAGAATCGCTCCGCCTAACATAAAATAGCGAAGGTTATCTGATAACCATTCCCTAAAATTGTCCAAGTTCTTGTCCTCCTTATAACACAACGCACCGGAACGCTGGGGCGTTCCAGGCAACACACCTGAAGGGAATCGAACCCCCGCACATGGTACCGGAAACCACTGCTCTATCCACTGAGCTACAGGTGCTTAAACTTACTGTTGAATTATCAAAGTACACTGCTTCAACTCTAAAAAGTATATCACAATCTTCATCAGATGTAAAGTTTTTTCTTTTGGTTGAAAATTCAGGTCTAATGCAGACAATTCAAAAGGCAGCCCTGTTTCCTGTCCATTTTTCAGGAAAAAGAAACACAGCTGCCAATCATAATTATTCTTTTTTCAGGCCGCAGAAACGTGCTTTGATCACTGCAAGAGTTCCCATCATCAGTACTACACCGATCACCAGGCAAAGCGGACTCTGGATAAATCCGGCAAAAATGTAAGTGATAAAGGATACCACTGCCGCTACCACTGCATAAGGAAGCTGTGTGGATACATGGCTTACATGGTCACACTGTGCACCTGCAGATGCCATAATGGTAGTATCGGAAATCGGAGAACAATGATCGCCGCATACAGCGCCTGCCATACATGCAGAAATGGAAATGATCATCAGATCCCCAGGAGTGTTTTCAAATACATGTACAACGATAGGAATCAGGATTCCAAAGGTTCCCCAGGAAGTTCCTGGGCCGGAAGCAGAGGATTTCACCATTTCAGCCACAAATTCTGCAGCTCCAAGGCTGTCTGTCATACTCTTTAAGGTCCATGCAAATGTAAGGATCAGGATTGCAGGAACCATAGATTTAAAGCCGTCCGGAATACATGCCATACAGTCTCTGAAAGACAGTACTCTCCGTACCAGATACAGAAGAATTGTGATCACCAGTCCGAAAAAGCTGCCAAGTACAAGTCCTACAGACGCATCACTCTGTGAAAAAGCAGTTACAAAATCTGTGCCGCTGAAAAATCCGCCTGTATAGATCATTCCGATCACGCAGCAGATTACAAGGGAAATAATAGGGATCAGAAGATCCATTACTTTTCCTCTTGGATTCACTTTCCCATCTTCCTCGGCACCGGCATAAGGCCTTGCAGCAGTGGTAAACAAATCACCTTTTAAGGCATTGGATTCATGAACACCCATAGCTCCAAATTCTGCTTTCATCACAACCATGGATACCATCATCACAATAGTAAGAAGTGCGTAATAATTATATGGAATGGCACGTACAAATACAGACATTCCATCCTCTCCAGGAACAAAACCGCTGACAGCTGCTGCCCAGGACGAAATAGGGGCAATGATACAAACAGGTGCTGCTGTGGCATCGATCAGGTATGCCAGCTTTGCTCTTGAAACATTATGCTGGTCTGTGACGGGGCGCATAACACTTCCTACTGTAAGACAGTTAAAATAATCATCAATAAAGATCAGTACGCCTAAAAGAATGGTGGCAAGCTCTGCTCCTACTCTGGTACGGATATGTTTTCCTGCCCAGCGTCCGAAAGCAGCAGAACCTCCTGCACGGTTCATCAGGCATACCATGGTTCCAAGAATTACAAGGAATACAAGGATTCCCACATTACTGCTTGAAGAAAGAACGCCGATCATTCCTTCAGAAAAAATGTGGTTTACTGTGCCCTCAAAATTGCCTCCTGAATAAAGAATGGCACCTACCAGGATCCCAATGAACAGAGAACTGTATACTTCCTTGGTGATCAATGCCAGGACAATTGCCACAACAGGGGGCACCAAAGACCAGAATGTGGCATATACAGCCGGTTGTGCAGCTTCTTCGGCAGCCAGGACTGTTACGGGGCAGGCCAGTATAAACAATGCCACCACTGCCAGAACTGCAGATACTTTGTTACGGTTACGTTTCATTATCGATTTCCTCCCTCGTTTTTGAATCGGGCAATTCTGACAGATCGTACACAGGTATGTACATAAAAAAGCCATGAACACTTCCCCGCTATGGGGACACATTCATGGCATTTATTCTTTCACAGGATCCACACCTTTGATAGCGCTCCACGACAAGTGACAGTCTGCCGCATATTCTGCGTCAGCCCAGAACCTCCTCCTATGGCAAAAGAAAGTCCTTCGGCGGTCTTCCCTTTCTCCCCGGCCAGTCTGCCACAGACTGGATATCTTCTCATATCCACAGCCGGAAATACTGATGAAACCCGCACCTCTATCATTATTTCCCGTATTCAGTTTCTATAAATCACTGTAGCAGTTTTCCCCTGCAATTGCAACCCTTTTTTGCGGATTAATACAGCAAAATGATTATAAAATCTGCCAAATGATATTTTACTGTATCTCCCTTATATCTGCTCCTGCCTGAAAACCCCATACTGATTCACCGTACCGATCAGGTGATACCTCTTGCTTTCCAGATACTCCTGCTTCTCCTGAGAAGGAAGTATGAAAACAAGATAATTACACCCCAGCTTTCTGGCAGCTTTCACCACTCTTTTTACATCCAGATCCGGAGAGGTAAGCTCCTGATAAAGCCGCATGGATGAATAATGCTGGGATCCTTTTCCCGCTCTGCTGTAAGGCATGTAAAAAGACGGCTGATACACCCGGATATAAGCAGCCAGATAATCATCTGCAGCCACACATACCGTTTCTCCCTCCTCCAGCTGATCACTGATCAGGTTACACACCTGTGCCACCTCATCCGGAACCTTCTGGTAATTGTGAACCTGTACGTAATTCTCCTCACTCCACACAGATTTTCCGGATATGCCGATCACCGCAATAAAAAGGATCAATACAAGTCCCTGAAGCAGCCGGCCGCTTTTTTTTGCCACAAGGCCAGCTCTTTCCACCAGTGCTGTACCTGTATAGGCAAGAAACACTGTCACAGGAAGCAGCCACAGCACACGCCAATATACATCACTGCCAATGCATTTCTGTATGATCCCTGCAGTCAGGGGAAAGAAAAACAACACAAGCAGGGCCGCTGTATATCCAAGAAGGATCCTTGCTTCTTTCTTTTTCCTAAAAAATATCAAAAGCAGAATTGCTGCCAAAAGGATCAGATATTGATAATAACCATTTCCCCAGAATAAATTCCAGGTGTCCAGGATTCCCTTGATCATTTCTTTCATAAGCCACCTCCTACCGTATCAAAAAGTAAACCATTCCAAGGGCAACCGGTGGAAGACAGCAGATCACTCCATACAGAAATCTTTTCAGATCCCGGTATTTCACCAGACTGATCAGAAGAAAGATCCCGGTAAGGACTGGTGCCAGTATGATCCCCATGGAAGACAGAAGACAGCAGGCCAGTTCTGTTAAAAACAGACTGATCCATGGATATTCCCCATTTTTTTCCAGCAAAAGCTCCATACATAAAAAGAAAAGGAGCGGAAGAAAAACGCCTGTAAGAAGTGCTTTTCCCTGCCAGATACGAACCATCTGGAAATTGCCGCTGCTATACACGGAATATCCTGAAAACCAGATCACAACAGCAGAAAGGAGCATAAATGTCCATCTGCTTTTCTCATTTTCCTGGAACCATTTTTTTGCATACCCCCACAGCACTGCATAGCCAGCCAGCAAAAAGATGGGTGGAAACAGGGTATGCGCCATAATCGCAGGATGAAGTTCTCCGCACAACTGGCTGACAACAGCCAGAAATACAGGAAACGGAGACAGGATGTACCTGCTTGGAATCTTTGTATATGCATAACCTGTATAGGGGCTGATGGAAAAGGTGGTATCCGTATGGATATCTGTTACTGCAGTACCCACATAAAAGGAATCGTCTGCATCCATATGTGCATAGCGTACCACCACATACATCTGCAGCAGGATCAAAGCCACTGCCAGGAGCATAGGAATTGAAAGGCGGATCTTTCTTTTTTTCAGCCTTCCCATGTACGCATCCACTGCATCCTTTTTCAGCAGGCACCACATTCCCCACCATACCATAATGATCCCCAGGACGCCATAGCACACTGTGAGAATATGAAGCGGCAGTCCCAGCCAGATCATCACCAGGGTAAGTACCTCCATAACAGCAAACAAAAAAGCATAGCCTGTAAGAAAGCAGTCCCTTACAGAATAAATTTCTTTTTTTCTGAAAAACGGTGCTCCTGCTGCGGCAGGCACCACCAGAAGCCAGAAAACGGCCAGTACCATTTTGATCAAAAGCCCCATCTTATACCTCCTGCCCTTTTTGGGCGATCCCCATTGCAATCTTCTCAGGTGTAATAGGGAGTTCTCTGATCCGTACCCCGGTTGCATTGTAAACCGCATCTGCAATAGCCGGGCAAGGAGTGTCAATCACCAGCTCTCCAATGGATTTTGCACCAAAAGGACCACTCTGCTCATAACTGCTTTCAAATTCCACACGGATCTGTCCCACATCCATTCTGGATGGAATCTTGTACTGCATAAAGGAATTATTCCGGATCCGTCCTGCATCTGTATACTGTACATCCTCTGTAAGAGCCATTCCGATTCCCTGTACGATCCCACCTTCGGTCTGTACCCTGGCAAGATTGGGATTCACCGGAGTTCCACAGTCTACCACAGCCACATAATCTGTCACTTCTACGGATCCGGTTTCAGGATCTACTTCCACTTCTGCCATGCCAACCATGTAAGGCGGCGGTGAGATCATAGATGAAAAAGAAGCCGTTGCCTGCAGTTCCTGCACGTTTCCGCAGGTTGCCTGTACTGCGATCTCCTGCAAGGATACCTGCTTTCCCTGACCAGTTACACAGATGCCGTCAAACTCTGTTTCCTCCACAGGAAGCTCCAGCATTTGTGCACCCAGCGCCTGGATCTTTTCCCGAAGCATTGCACAGGCTTTGATCACTGCATTTCCGGTAGCATAGGTGGTAGCCGATGCATAAGAGCCGGAATCATAAGGCGAAATATCCGTATCTACAACTCCAACCACTACATTATCCAGTTCTGTATCCATACAGTCCGCTGTCATCTGGGATAAAATGGTATCACAGCCTGTGCCCATATCTGCACATCCCAGGGATAAGGTATAGGAACCATCCTCATTCAGCTTTACAGTGGCTCCTCCCACATCTACACAGGCAATGGAAGAACCCTGAAGAGCCAGCGCCATTCCAACACCCCGGATCTTACCGTCCGGCATTACCCTGGATGGATATCGTTCCTCCCAGTTGAACATTTCTTTTGCCCTTCTCAGGCAGCGGTCCAGGGCACAGCTGGTAGCTGTAGGGCTGTTCCCATCATAGCCGTTTAAAGGGCCGCCTTCTACAGGCATATTTTTCTCCCTGAGAACTACAGGATCCACACCAATCTTATGGGCCAGTTCATTGATGGCTGATTCTACAGCAAAAAGCCCCTGGGTAGCTCCATAGCCTCTGTAAGCCCCGGAAGCCTGTACATTTGTGTAAACCACATCATAGGAAAAGCGGTAAGCCTGAAGATGACGGTAAAGCGCCAGGGCCTTATGTCCTGTCAAGCCTACAGTGGTGGGTCCGTGATCCCCATAAGCTCCTGTGTTGGAAAGCACCCGGATATCCAAAGCCTTTACAATTCCATCTTTATCTGCGCCAGCTTTTACCTGTACCTCCATTTCATGTCTGGGGGAAGCACAGATCAGGGACTCATGCCTGGAATATATGATCTCAGAAGGCCTTCCTGTGATCCAGGTAACAATAGCCGGATACACCTCACACACAGCGGTCTGCTTTGCACCAAAACCGCCTCCGATCCTGGGTTTAATCACCCTTACTTTAGAAGAAGGGATCCCCAGTGCCCTTCCAACGATCCTTCGTACATGAAATGGAATCTGTGTAGATGACATCACATTCAGCCTTCCATAGCAATCCATATAGCAGCAGGTACGGAAGGTTTCCATCATACACTGCTGGTTGGCTTTTGTGTGATAAGTATGTTCTACTACATAGGCGCAGTCTGAAAAAACAGCATCCACATCCCCGCTTACCTCTTCGCCGGATGCAGCCAGATTTCTTTTATTATCTGCACCAACCGGAATTTTGGCTTCCCAGTCCTCTTCCGGATGTACAAGAACCGGATTATCCTTTGCCTGATGCATGTCAAGGACAGCCTTTTCCACCTGATAGCTTACCTTGATCCTTGCCAGAGCCTGGTCTACGGCAGCTTCTGTTTCCCCAGCTACAATAGCCACCGGATCTCCCACAAACCGCAGATGTACGTCCAGGATCTTCCGGTCATACGGACTAAGCTCCGGATAGGTCTGCCCTGCAATAGTAAAGCGCTGATCAGGCACATCCTGGTAAGTCAGCACACAGGCAATGCCCTCCACCTTTTTTGCTGTATCGGTACGAATCTCACGGATCCATGCGTTCGCATGGGGACTTCTTAAAATCTTTACTACAAGACAGTCTTTTGGCACAAGATCGTCGGTATACACAGGTTTCCCTGTTACAAGGGCCATTGCGTCCTTTTTGGGTACCGGCTGATTTACAAACTTCATTCCCTGTGTTCTCCTTTCCTGTCCTGCTTGTATCTAGGCGTTTGCGAAACGCCGCAAGCCGCATAAATACGGCATTTTTTTGTTACTAAAATAAAATATCTCCTCAAGGTTTATGGTAAAATAGAGTTGACTA
>ONBN01000054.1 GCA_900316115.1 uncultured Eubacteriales bacterium | reverse complement strand
TTTCGCATAAAATAAACAGCGAGCAGGGGCTGATCCGATGCAGTTCCTTATATATGAAGTATGACGATGAAGAGAATAGTACATGAGGAGTAATCCCAGAGAGGGCTTTTGAGCAGAGAAGGATACAGTTTCTGCAAAGGTGTGAGGAGCCTGTGCACAAGTCATGGAACCGGCCTTGGAGTCACTGTGCAACTGAAGCACAGCGCATTTCCAGCGATAAAGGGAAGATGAGAGAGTATTTGTGTAAGAGAGATGCTAATCAGGGTGGTACCGCCGAGCTTTTCGGTCCCTATGATATGGGATTGGAAGGTTCTTTTTTTATGTAAAAAGGAGAATGAAAATGGCAAAAGAAAAGAAATTAGTAGAAGCCATCACATCTATGGAAGAAGATTTTGCCCAGTGGTATACAGATGTGGTGAAAAAAGCAGAGCTTTGCGGCTATACAAGTGTAAAAGGCTGCATGGCCATCAAACCGGCAGGATATGCGATCTGGGAAAATATCCAGAAAGAACTTGACCGCAGATTCAAAGAGACAGGCGTGGAGAATGTATACATGCCTATGTTTATCCCGGAGTCTCTTCTTGACAAAGAAAAAGACCATGTAGAAGGCTTTGCACCTGAGGTTGCATGGGTAACACACGGTGGTCTTGATCCGTTGCAGGAACGTCTTTGTGTGCGTCCTACTTCTGAGACCCTGTTCTGTGATTTCTACCAGAAAGAGATCCAGTCCCACAGAGATCTGCCAAAGGTATATAACCAGTGGTGTTCTGTAGTGCGCTGGGAAAAGACAACCCGTCCTTTCCTCCGTTCCCGTGAGTTTTTATGGCAGGAAGGCCATACAGCACACGCTACTGCAGAAGAAGCAGAAGCAAGAACCATCCAGATGTTGAACCTGTATGCAGATTTTTGTGAAGAGGTTTTGGCTATTCCGGTTATCAAAGGCCGCAAGACAGATAAAGAGAAATTTGCAGGAGCTGAAGCTACTTACACCATTGAGTCACTGATGCATGATGGAAAAGCCCTTCAGTCCGGCACAAGCCATAACTTTGGTGATGGCTTTGCACGAGCATTCGGCATTCAGTATACAGATAAAAACAATCAGCTTCAATATGTACATCAGACATCCTGGGGAATGACAACACGTATGATCGGTGCACTTATCATGGTTCACGGAGATAACAGCGGACTTGTACTTCCGCCAAGAATCGCACCGGTTCAGGCTGTGATCATCCCGATCCAGCAGAGAAAAGAAGGAGTTCTTGAAAAAGCAGATGAGCTTCTGGCTGCATTAAAGGCTGCTGGCATCCGTGCGAAAGCAGATGTGACAGATAAGAGTCCTGGATTCAAATTTGCAGAGCAGGAAATGAGAGGAATCCCGGTACGTATTGAATGCGGACCAAAGGATATTGAAAACGGACAGGCTGTAGTCTGCCGCAGAGATACAAGAGAGAAATACACAGTTAGATTTGAGGAGCTTACACAGAAGGTAAATGAGATCCTTGAAACTATGCAGAAGGATATGCTGGAGCGTGCAAGAGCACACAGAGATGCACACACATATACAGCAACCACTTATGATGAGTTCAAAGATACCATCGTGAATAAACCAGGCTTTGTAAAAGCTATGTGGTGTGGCTGCCGTGAATGTGAGGATAAGATCAAGGAAGATGTTCAGGCAACTTCAAGATGCATCCCATTTGAGCAGGAGCATCTTTCCGATACCTGTGTATGCTGCGGTAAACCGGCGAAGAAAATGGTATATTGGGGCAGAGCTTATTAATCCGTGCTTCAGGGCACATTATCAGGCATGCTTGTTACAGAGAAAGGGTTGTCAGGATTATCCTGATCAATCCTTTCTGCGTATTCAAGAAGGGCAGGATATTCTGAGCATTGTACACTGTCATTTGGATCGTATTGCACATCTGTAGGGAAAATAGCAACATATTTTTTGCCAGAACTCAGTCCTGCGATCTGATAGGAAGGCAGTTCGGAATAACTGTTATCACCCCAGTCATAGGCACGGATCGTCATAATATGACCGCCGTAGCCACTTTCTGCTGCCCGGGGATAGTAAAAACGGATAGCGGAATCATCAATAACTTCCCATGCCCACTCTCCATTCAGATAGGCTTCTGTGTTAAAATAAAGACAGAAATAGTCAGTACCCATAAAAGCACTGCCTGCGCTGGCATTGGCATAAATCCCGTCACCGATATTGAAGCTGTCTGTCTCCATGGTAGAAGGCTCTGCCTGGGTGTTGCCGGAATTGCCTGTATTTTGGCCTGTCAGTGTATCAAGCTCCAGGATATTCTGCTGATAATCTGCCATATTTAAAATGAAAAGCTTCCCAGTTGCATAGGAATAATACATCTGATTATTTTTGACCACACGGCTTTCCTTATCAGGAAGGGAAGTGCTGTGGATCTCTGTTTCCAGGCCAGTGGAAAATTCGTATTTATAGGTACTGAAATCTTCATCTGAAAAAAGCAGATAATCATTCATAGGAACAATATCATCATATTCATTTACTGAATGGGAAACAGGCAGCTGTTCAAGAGTCTGCGCATCCAGATCATAAACAAAAATTTGATCGGTTGTAATATATATCCTGGATCCGGAAAGCGTCATTTTGCCATCAGAAAAAGAATCCCCCAATGTTTGAGTTGCAGTACCGTCCAGGGTAGAAATGCAAAAACGTCCCTGGCTGGTAAGATAATAAATCCCATCTGTAGTCAGTTCATAGTCTTCCATATCTTCTACAATAAGATCTTCTTCGCCTCCATCCTTTGAAACCCGATAAACAGATGAACCATAAGGATAATAAATAAAGCCATCATAAATCTGGAAACCATCATCTGCGCCGTCATCGCAGATCAGCTGTGAAACCTGGGTACCCTGATCCTTCTGGGCAATATCTACACGGTTAAGTTGGGAAGTGGTTCCAAGATACAGGTACTGGCCATCCTGGGCAACGGTATAGATATTCTGATCCAGGGACAGCTCCTGTATAAGGTCGTATACATCACCTTTTTCATCAAGAAGTCCTGTGATCAGCTGGTTTTCATAGGGGATCATGATCACATCGTCCTGGATAAACACATTCTGACCATAAATGATCCCCTGTATATGAGACGATGCTTCTTCCTGTGCCATACACAGATTACAGGAAAACAGTGTGCCAAAACATAGAAGCATTGGAAATAAAGCTGATTTTTTCATAGATTCCCTCCTTTTTTTTGTGTAAATTGTATCATGCTTTATTGGATAAAAAAAGACTGAGAATCAATATAAATAAGAGATCTGTAAGTAGAAAATAGGAAAGTAAATTGAATATTGTTACCAATATAGATTTAGAGTATAATAATATACAGCCAAAGAATGATTTCAAATATACTGTAGATCTGAATTACATAGATTACTGGGGGCATTGTTGTCTCAGGATTTATCGGTAAGTGAAAAAATAGACATTATAGAAAGCAGAAAATTATGAAAAAACGACATACATTACAAAGGTTTCAGATAGGCAGGCTGCTATTGGGCCTGCTTCTGTGCTGTCTGCTGACAGCAGGCTGCGGTGGCAGTGACCAGACAAAGGAAAGCCATACCTGTACCATTTCCATAGAGTGTTCCACTATTTTGGATAACCGGGATGATCTGAAGTCTACAAAGGCAGAATTTGTGCCTGACGATGGCTGGATACTGAAACCCGAGGAAATATCCTTTAAATCCGGGGATACGGTTTTTGATGTGTTGAAAAGTGCCTGCAGTCAGGCGGGTATCCAGATGTCTTCCAGGTATACTCCTTTATATAAAAGTTATTATATCGAAGGGATCAACCAGCTTTATGAATTTGACTGCGGTTCCAATTCAGGGTGGATGTTCAGTGTAAACGGCACTTTCCCTAATTACGGATGTTCCGAGTACACAGTGGAGGACGGAGATAAGATCGAGTGGAAATATACCTGCGATCTTGGTTCCGATGTAGGAAACAGTTATCAGGAATAACATAGAAAATAGGAATAAAATACAGGATTGTGGAAATGCAAATCACAAATAGTTAAAAACCAGGAGATAAGAACATGAATATAGAAAAAAAGGATCTGTTATTGTATGCAGTAACTGATCAAAGCTGGACAGGAAAGCTGTCTTTGTATGAACAGGTGCATCAGGCTATTGAAGGTGGGATCACCTGCCTTCAGCTAAGAGAAAAGAATATGTGTGAAGAAGATTTTCTTCAGGAAGTAAAAGAGATTGGTGCATTGTGCAAAGAAAAAAACATTCCCTTTATTGTGAATGATGATGTGGAGATTGCAGTAAAAACCGGGGCAGATGGAGTCCATATCGGCCAGTCGGATATGGACGGGGCAAAGGCAAGAGAACTTCTTGGACCGGACAAGATCCTGGGGATCTCTGCACGGACAGTAGAGCAGGCCAAAAAAGCGCAGGCAGACGGAGCCGATTATCTGGGAGTGGGAGCTGTATTTCATACTTCAACCAAGAAGGATGCCCATGCTGTAGATTTTGAAACCTTGAAGCAGATCTGCCAGTCTGTGACCATTCCGGTTGTGGCTATCGGCGGGATCGGCAAGGAGAATCTTCTTCAGCTGAAAGGAAGCGGTGTATGCGGAGTGGCACTTGTGTCAGCCGTGTTTGCTGCAGACGACATCAGAAAGGAATGCAGGGAGCTGCACAGGCTTTCCAGTGAAATGGTGGAAGGATGATTAGAGGAGCGATTTTTGACATGGACGGTACATTGCTGGATTCCATGGGTTACTGGATGCATCTTGGAGAGCAGTATCTGGAAGAAAGGGGGATACAGGCAGAAGAAGGCTTGAATGATATCCTTCTTCGCATGACTGTGCGCCAGGGAGCCGTTTACATAAAAGAAACCTACCATATCCAGGAAACTCCGGAAGAGATCATGGAGGGTGTAGGGCAGCAGATGACCGGGAATTACAGAACACGGATCCAGCCTAAGACAGGTGTTGTTCCTTTTCTGGAAATGCTGTATCGTAATAATATACAGATGTGTGTGGCAACTGCTACAGATGAATATCTTGCAAAAGAAGCCCTGGAGCGTACCGGGATCTGGAAATACTTTAAAGGGATTTATACCTGCTCCGGTGTAGGCCATGATAAATCTACTCCCCACATCTATGAAGCTGCTCTTGCATGTCTTGACCTTCCAAAGGAAGAGGTGTTGGTATTTGAAGATGCCATTCATGCTGCAAAAACAGCCAAAGATGCTGGCTTTAAGGTAGTGGGCGTATACGATGCCTGGGAGCCGGAAACAGATAAGCTTCAGGAAATGGCTTACAGATATACAAAGGATTTTTCTGAAATGGAGGCACTGATACAATGAAAAAAGTACTGACCATTGCAGGTTCTGACTGCAGCGGCGGGGCAGGGATCCAGGCAGACCTGAAAACCATTACTGCCCATAAATTATACGGGATGAGTGTGATCACAGCCCTTACAGCCCAGAATACAACCGGAGTGAAAAGCATGATGGAAGCAGAGCCGGAATTTGTGGCAGATCAGCTGGATGCGGTTTTTACAGATATTTATCCGGACAGCGTGAAGATCGGCATGGTATCCAACAGCCGGATCATTCGTGTGATCGCAGATAAGCTTTCGGAGTATGGGGCAAAGAACATTGTAGTGGATCCGGTGATGGTTTCCACCAGCGGACACAGGCTGATGTGTGAGGAAGCCATGGATGCAGTGATGGATATCCTTCTTCCAATGGGAGATGTGATCACTCCGAATATCCCGGAAGCCCAGGTGCTTTGCGGGTTTGAAATACATACAGAAGAAGATATGATAAAAGCAGCGGGGAAGCTGGCGCAGAAATATAAAGGTGCCATTCTGATTAAGGGAGGACATCTGGAAAATGATGCTACAGACCTTTTGTATCAGGATGGACAGATCCGCTGGTTCCGGGGAAAGAGAGTGGAAAATCCAAATACACATGGTACAGGCTGTACCCTTTCTTCTGCCATTGCCTGCAATCTGGCACAGGGATTTTCCGTGGCAGACAGTGTGGCAAATGCAAAAGCATATCTTACAGGGGCACTGGAGGCAATGCTGGATCTGGGAGCAGGCAGCGGGCCTTTAAACCATGTATATGCCTTGTAGATACAAAATGATGCTGGGCCAAAAGACCTGGCATCGTAACATGAAGGATGACCGGAAGGAGAAAAGGAGAGACATATGTTTATAGAGATTCCTTCAAAAGTAGACAGAATATTGAAAACACTGGAAAAGGCAGGATTTGAGGCATATGCGGTAGGCGGCTGTGTCAGGGACCGGGTTCTTTTGGACACCCCGGATGACTGGGACATTACCACCTCTGCCAAGCCTGAGCAGGTAAAAAGCCTTTTTCACAGAACCATAGATACAGGCTTGCAGCATGGCACAGTTACGGTTCTTCTTGACAAAGAAGGGTTTGAAGTGACCACTTATCGTGTGGATGGAGTATACGAGGACGGCAGGCACCCTAAGGATGTAACCTTTACGGCAAGTCTTGAAGAGGATCTGAAGCGCAGGGATTTTACCATCAATGCAATGGCTTACAACCCGGAAAGGGGGCTGGTGGATCCTTTTGGCGGGATTCGTGATCTGGAAAAAAAGGTGATCCGGTGCGTAGGAGATCCAAAGGAGCGTTTTACAGAGGATGCCCTTCGTATCCTTCGGGCTGTGCGCTTTTCTGCAAAGCTGGGTTTTTCCATTGATCCTGCAACAGAAGAAGCACTTTCCCTGCTTGCTCCTAATCTGGAAAAGGTAAGCGCAGAACGGATCCAGGTGGAACTTGTAAAGCTTCTGGTATCCGATCATCCGGATTATCTTCGTACAGCCTGGAGAGCAGGAGTTACAAAGGTTTTTCTCCCTGAATTTGACACATGTATGGATACCCCCCAGAATACACCCCACCATATGTATAACGTAGGGGAGCATATCCTGCACAGTCTTGTGAATATCCGGGCTGACCGGGTGCTTCGGCTTACCATGCTGCTTCATGATATTGGAAAGCCTATGTGCCGGACAACGGATGAAAACGGCAGGGATCATTTCAAAGGACATGGTCCGGCAGGTGAGAAGCTGGCAGGTGAGATCCTGCGAAGACTGAAATTTGATAATGACACCATTCGGAAGGTATGCCGCTTGATCCGTTGGCATGACCTGCGGCCCAAGGCAGAAGAAACCCAGGTAAGACGGGCAGTGAACTGTATTGGAGAGGATCTGTTTCCCTTGTATCTGGAGGTGCAGCGGGCGGATATGCTGGCACAAAGCCTGTACAGGCGGGATCAGAAAGAAGAAAGGCTGGATGCTGTGGAGAAGATCTACAGCAGGATCTGTGAACGGGGAGACTGTGTTTCCCTGAAAGGGCTTGCCATCAGCGGCAGGGATCTGATCCAGGCAGGATTAAAGCCAGGGCCGTCCATAGGAAGGATCCTGGAAGGTCTATTGAACCAGGTTCTGGAAGATCCGGAAAAGAATACAAGAGAGTATCTTCTTACCCAGGCAGGAGTGTTAGCTGCCGGGGAACCACAAAGGACATAAAAAATCCTTCCCCCTCATAAGTATAGAAAGTATCATGGGAAAGCAAGGATGATGAGGGGGATAACAGATTGTATGATTATGGACTTGGCACTTTGGAAAAGTATGGCCTTACTGCAGAGGGAACCAGCAGGACCCGTGGAGCTGTTCTATGCAGAACCCAGAAAGGACTTTTGCTTTTAAGAGAATACTGGGGATCAGAAAAAAAGCTGGCCATGCAGCAGCAGCTTTTGAAAAAGCTGTCAGAGGCAGGGTACAGCGTGGATCTTTATCTGGAGAATCAGGAAGGACAGCTGGTAACAAAGAATAAAGATGACATTCCATTTACATTACAATACTGGTATGAGGGAAGGGAATGTGATACAAAATCCAGGGCAGACATTCTGGAAAGTGTGCGTATCCTGGCAGTGTTACATACCCATATGTGCCTACCCGCAGAAGAGGTTTATCAGGAAAAATCTCTTGAGGATGAATATTTACGTCATAACCAGGAACTGCGTAAGATCCGGAAGTTTATTCGGAAGAATGGGGCAGGCAGTGCGTTTGAAAAGGAGTATCTTGCCAATATCCAGTGGTTTCTGGAAAAAGGAGAAATGGCTCTTGAGCAGCTGCGGACTTCCGGATATGAAACACTTCGGCAGCAGACAAAGGAAGAAGGCTGGATCTGTCATGGGGAATATAACCAGCATAATGTGCTGATTATGAAAAACGGCATTGCAGTGACCAATTTCGGTCATTTCAGATTTGATATTCAGGTAGCAGATCTGTATCGCTTTATGAGAAAAATACTGGAAAAATACAACTGGGACCCGCAGCTTGGAAAGGACATGCTGAAAGAATATGATGCAGTGCGCCGGCTGTCACTTCCAGAAAAGGAGAATCTGAAGATCCGTTTTCTCTATCCTGAAAAGTACTGGAAGCTGGCAAATTACTATTTTTCCCACAACAAAGCGTGGATTTCGGAGAAAAATGTGGAAAAGCAAAGAAAGATCATTGAACAGAAAGAAATCTGGGCAGATTTTTCCCAAAAGTGCTTTTCTTAAAGTACCGAAAACCAGCGGTGAAAACAGGCCTGAAAGAGGCGAAAATCCTTGACAATGACCGGTAAAAGGTATATATATAGAGGATAGAGCGCTGTCGCCATCGGCAGTTGCCATGAACAAGAAAGAGATCATTTAGAGGAGGAAACACCATGAATAAAACAGAATTAGTAGCAGCTATGGCGAAAGAGACAAATTTATCAAAGAAAGACGTCGAGGCTGTTTTAAAGTCTTTTGTTGACGTTGTGTCCGGCGAACTTAAAAAGGGAGAGAAAGTTCAGTTAGTGGGCTTTGGTACTTTTGAAGTAAGCGAGAGAGCTGCCAGAGAGGGAAGAAATCCTCAGACAGGTGAGACAATGAAGATCGAGGCTTCCAAGACTCCTAAATTCAAAACTGGAAAAGCCCTGAAGGATATGATTAACGAGTAAAGAATATGCGTCTTGATAAATTTTTGAAGGTTTCCCGGCTGATCAAGCGGCGTACAGTAGCCAATGAAGCCTGCGATGCAGGTCGTGTGATGATCAATGACAAGCCTGCCAAAGCATCTGCACAGGTGAAAGCGGGAGACATTATAGAGATCCAGTTCGGCAGCCGCAATGTGAAGGTAGAAGTGCTGGATGTAAAAGAAACCGTAAAAAAAGAAGATGTGGAGAATCTGTACAGATATCTTTAACTGACTTTTATGTAGTACCCGACCGGGAAGACCGGCCGGGTCTATTTTTTTCTGAAAAAGCATACACTGACATAAAGGACACATTCAGGAGGGCATTTTTGGAAGGAAAAAACGAAAACATGCCTCACAAACTGACCTTTGAAAACAGAACCTCCGGAACCATAACAGGAGTCAGGGATGTGACCTCCTTTGATGAAAAGGAGATCCTTCTTCTCACATCCCAGGGAAAGTTGAAACTTAAGGGGGAACAGCTGCATGTAAAGCGGCTGAATCTGGAAAAAGGGGAAGTGGATGTGGAAGGAAAGCTGGAAGAAGCGGTGTATCTGTCAGGGAATAACCAGAGAAAAGAAGAGCCGCTTTTGAAAAGGATGTTCCGCTGATCTGTGGAAAGCTATATCCATTATGAATTTCTCCTTCTGATCCAGTCCCTGTATACAGGTGCAGCCCTTCTTCTGATCTACAGCTGTCTTCTGGTCCTTCGCAGACTGTTTTCCCATTCCAGGGGCTGGGTGATGGCAGAAGACCTGATCTACTGGCTGTTTACCGGATGCTTCCTGGCAGCCAGGCTGTATGATAAAAACCAGGGGATCCCCCGGCTCTTTCTGGCAGCAGGGCTTCTTTTGGGGGCTTTTTCCGCAAAAAAGCTGGTAGAACCTGTTTTTATAAGCCTTGGTGTAAAGATTTTGGAATACCCGGTGAAAATTGTAAAAATCTTGATAAAGAGGTTGCTATTTTTAGCTGAAAGATGTAAAATTTCAGTATGCGAGTTCGCAAAGAGGTGGGGAAAGTGTCCCCTTCGGAAGGCTTTTCACCCCCATGCGAAGAAGAACGCAAAAAGGAGTTGGCAGTTTGACAGGGTCAGGCAAAAAGAAACGAAAAAAGAAAACAGGGTATAACCGTCTCGGGATGCTGACCATTGCAGTGACTGTTCTGATGCTTTTAGGTGTTCTCATGATGCAGAGCAGAGACATCAGCGACAAGATCGCTGTTTATGATGCAAGGGCTGCAGCACTTGAGCAGGATCTGGAAGAGCAGAAGAGCCGCACAGAGGAGATCGATCAGTACAAGGAATACATGAAGACTGACGAATATGCAGAGCAGGTTGCCAGAGAGCGGCTTGGTCTGGTGAAGGACAATGAGATCATTTTTGAAGAAGAAAAATAGCATTTCAGGAAGATAACCGTATTTTATCAGATACATAAGAAAAGAAAGATCACAAAAGAGGAAATCCTGGCGAAAACTTTTTACAGGCATATGCCTGTGTTTGACAGATATTTCCCTGCCCATCCCTTATAATATCAGACTGTGGAGTGTGTGGATGACCCGCAGAAGCAGGAACATTGTTGTAAGGGGAGGGGAGAATATGCAGGAATGGATGATTGCCATGCTCGTACTCAGCATTATGCTGATTGTCCGGGACATGGCAAAAACTATCTTGTCAGGGAGAGGAAGACGTATGGAGGAAGCATTTCCCCTGTACGACAGCCACCCCCAGAAAGAAAAAGTAGAAAGATATGCAGAATCTTTTCAGAAGCTGGCAGATACCTTTTATGGCATGCCATACCGGAAGGATTATTTAAGCGCAGGACAGGTGGAGCGGATACTGAAGGACACAGGAGAAAGTGTGTGTGCCAGATGTTATCAGCAGGATTTGTGCTGGAGGGAGAACAGACAGCAGATGTGCACCTGTGTGGAGGAACTGATCCGTGCAGTGGAAGAAGGAGATCCCCAGAAGATCCAGCAGGCTAAAACTGGATGGATGAGCATGTGCGGCCGGTTTACCCAGTATTATGACCGGCTTCTTGAAGCCTTTCAAAGGGAGAAACAGAGGCTGATCTGGGACAACCAGATGATCGAGGGCAGGCTGGCAGTTGCCCAGCAGCTTACGGAGATTTCAAGGCTTATGGAGATGGTAGCCAGGGATCTATATGATATCAGCCAGCCAGAGCCGGCCTTTCTTGAAAGTCTGACACGCAGCCTTAAGAAAAGGCATATTGTACTGAAAACTGCCTGGGTGATGGACAAGGCAGAAGGCAGGCGGCAGATCTTTCTTACCATGCGAGCCAGAAGCGGCCAGTGCATTTCCGTATCAGAGGTTTCACAGATCCTTTCCAGGGAATATGGCACACCTATGACTGCTGCAGGTGGCAGCAGGCGTGTGCTTAACGGAGAATTTCATACCGTTCATTTTACTGAGGATGTAAGCTATCAGGTGCTTTACGGAGTAGCCCGCCTTACAAAAGAACAGGAAAAGGTTTCCGGGGATAATTATGTATGCCGTCAGGAGGATGAGGGCAGGTTTGTGATGTGCCTTTCCGATGGCATGGGTTCCGGAGTAGAGGCATGCAGGGAGAGTGAGATCGTGGTGGAACTGTTGGAGCAGTTCCTGGAATCCGGATTTTCCCAGGAAACAGCAGCCAGGATGGTGAATACAGCACTTGTGCTGAAAGGACAGGATGGCATGTTTTCCACAGTGGATATCTGCGCTGTGGATCTATATACAGGGATCTGCGATTTTCTGAAGGCAGGGGCGGCCTCTACCTTTATCAAGCGGGATCACTGGGTAGAGGCTATTTCTTCTGAGAGCCTGGCAGCAGGCCTGATGCAGCAGCCGGATTTTGAAACATCCTCACGGAAGCTTTATCATGGGGATTACCTGATCATGATGACAGACGGAGTTCTGGATGCACTGCCTGTGGAGCGGGAAGAGGAAACCATGAAGGAGATCATCATGGATGTGCATGAGGAGGCGCCTAAGGATATCAGCAGAGGGATACTGGAGAGAGTGTTGGGATACAGCGATTATTGTGCGAGAGATGATATGACAGTCCTGGTAGCAGGAATGTGGAGAAAATAAAACCATGTATTACAGGAAAGTAAAGGCTTACATAGAAGAATATAACATGATACAGGCAGGGGATCAGGTGATTGCAGGAGTTTCCGGCGGAGGGGATTCCATGGCCATGCTGTCCTTTTTGAGAATGTACCAGAAGGAGATGGACTTTTCCCTGAAAGTGGTACATGTACATCACGGGATCCGGGGAGAAGAGGCTGACCGGGATGCTTCCCTTGTAAAAAAGGTGTGCACTGGTTGGCAGATCCCGTGCCAGGTATTTTCCTATGATGTGCCAGGGCTTGCCAGACAATGGAAGACCGGTACAGAGGAGGCTGGACGTAAGGTGCGTAAAGAGGCCTTTGCCCTGGCAGCGGCAGAGTGTAAGGGCAGGGTCAGGATCGCCCTTGCCCATAATCAGGATGATCTGGCAGAGACTGTGCTCTACAATCTGTGCAGAGGCACAGGGATCCGGGGATTATCTGCCATGCGCCCGGTATCCGGCGAGATCATCCGGCCTGTTCTGTGCCTTGAGAAGCAGCAGATCACAGAGTACCTTAGGGCAGAGGAGCTTCCTTTTGCGCTGGACAGTACCAATCTGTCAGAAGAATATACAAGGAACCGGCTCCGGCACAGGATACTCCCCCTTTTGCAGGAGCAGATCAATCCAAAGGCTTCTGCACATATGGCAGAGACAGCTCAGCTTTTGGCTAAGGCCGGGGATTATCTGTTTGTACAGGGAGAACTTTTGCTGAAGCAGTATGCCAGCTTCAAAGAAGGGGTATATTATCTGCAGGAGGACTTTTTTAAACAGGAAAGTGCAGTGGTTCCCTATGGGATACTTACTGCCTTTTATCAGGTAAGTGGCAGGCAGCAGGATTTTACAGCTGTCCATGTGAAGTCTGTGCAGGACCTGGCGGGCAGACAGGTGGGCAGACAGGTACAGCTCCCCTATGGTATGCGGGCAGTGCGTACTTATCAGGGGATTTCCCTGATGCCATATCAGCAGCCTGATGACGGAGGACTGGCAGGAGAAATGAGGAAAGAGTACAGGGAAGGCTGGCAGATTCCTGTGCCTGGCAGGGTATCCTGTCCTCTGGGAACTGTTTGGACCAGAGTATTTTCATATGAAGGCCAGAAGATTGAAGAAAAAAAGTATACGAAATGGCTGGATTATGATAAAATAAAATATCGTCTGTCTGTACGTACCAGGAATCCGGGGGATTACCTGATCATAAATCAGGAAGGCACCAGGAAAAAGCTGAACCGGTGCTTTATTGATGATAAAATCCCAAAGGAGGAGCGGGGGCATATTCCCCTGATCGCAGCCGGTGAGGAGATCCTGTGGATCACAGGCGGAAGGATCAATGAAAAATATAAGATTACCCCAAATACTACAAGGGTAATAGAATTACAATACCAAGGAGGAACCATCCATGAGTGAGAAGATCAGAGTATTAATTGACGAGGAAAAGGTTGATGCACGTATCCGTGAGATTGCAGCCCAGATCAGTAAGGAGTACGAAGGCAGGGAGATCCATATGATCTGCGTACTGAAAGGCGGCGTATTCTTTATGTGTGAACTGGCCAAGAGGATCACAGTGCCGGTAACTCTGGATTTTATGTCTGTATCCAGCTATGGGGATGACACCAAATCAAGCGGAGTGGTAAAGATCGTCAAAGATCTGGATCAGCCTCTTGAAGGCAAGGATGTACTGGTTGTAGAGGATATTATTGATTCCGGAAGGACATTAAGCTATCTGATGAAAGTTCTTCAGGACAGAAAGCCAAACAGTATCCGTCTGTGTACACTTCTGGATAAGCCGGACAGGCGTGTGGTAAAGGATGTTAAGGTTGACCACTGCTGCTTTGAGATCCCGGATGAATTTGTTGTAGGATACGGACTGGATTATGCCCAGAGATACAGAAATCTTCCATACATTGGAGTGGTAGAATTTGAATAAAACAGAAGTGACCATGAAAGGAGAACTGGTTAAGTGAACAAGCAATCAAGCAGAATCGGCCTGTATCTGGTATTGATTGTCGCATTGATTGCCGGGTATTTCTATCTGAACAATCAGGTGGCAACCCAGAGCAATTATACGATGGGCCAGCTGGAAAAAGCATTGAAAAACGGTGAGGCTGCAGATGCAAAGATTCACCAGAACAGCGAGGTTCCCACAGGTTATATCACAGCGGATATTACAGATGTGGGACAGAAGCGGATATATGTGACAGATGTAAATGAGGCGGACACGCTTTTGAGAGAATATGGACTGGATCCGGTGATGGAGGATGTTCCAAGGACCAGCGTTTTCCTGTCCAGTATACTTCCTGTTTTTCTTACAGGCGGGATTGTGATCCTTTTTATGGTGATGATGAACAGGCAGATGTCCGGCGGGGGCGGCAGTAATGCCAGGATGATGGATTTTGGCAAAAGCCGTGCCAGGATGATGACACCGGATGATAAGAAGATCACCTTTGCCAATGTGGCAGGTCTTCAGGAAGAAAAAGAAGATCTTGTGGAAGTGGTGGATTTCCTGAAAGCACCGCAGAAGTATACAAAGGTAGGAGCCAGGATCCCTAAAGGAGTCCTTCTTGTAGGCCCTCCAGGTACAGGTAAGACCCTTCTTGCAAAGGCAGTGGCAGGAGAGGCAGGAGTTCCCTTCTTTTCTATTTCAGGCTCTGACTTTGTGGAGATGTTTGTAGGTGTGGGAGCTTCCCGTGTAAGGGATCTTTTTGCAGAGGGCAAGCGCCATGCACCATGTATTATTTTTATTGATGAGATCGATGCTGTGGCAAGGCAGCGAGGCACTGGCATGGGAGGCGGCCATGATGAGCGTGAGCAGACCCTGAACCAGCTTCTTGTGGAAATGGACGGTTTCGGTGTGAATGAAGGCATCATTGTGATGGCTGCTACCAACCGTGTGGATATTCTGGATCCTGCTATCCTGCGTCCGGGCCGTTTTGACCGTAAGGTGGCTGTAGGCAGGCCGGATGTGAAGGGCAGGGAAGAGATCCTTCAGGTACATGCAAAGGAGAAGCCTCTTGGTGAAGATGTGAATCTGAAGCAGATCGCACAGACTACTGCAGGCTTTACAGGGGCAGATCTGGAGAATCTGCTGAACGAGGCTGCCATTGCGGCTGCCAAAGCCGGTCGTGTGTTTATCCGCCAGCAGGACATCAAGGATTCTTTTATTAAAGTAGGCATTGGCGCTGAGAAGAGAAGCAAGGTGATCTCTGACAAAGAGAAGAAGATCACGGCTTACCATGAGGCAGGCCATGCGATCCTGTTCCATGTGCTTCCTGATATGGAGCCGGTTTATACCATATCCATCATACCTACCGGTATGGGGGCAGCCGGTTACACCATGCCTTTGCCGGAGAATGATGAGATGTTTAACACCAGAGGAAAGATGCTTCAGGACATCACTACCCTGCTTGGAGGGCGTGTGGCTGAGGAGATCATTTTCGGGGATATTACTACTGGCGCTTCCAATGATATTAAGAGAGCTACCAGTGAGGCAAGAGCAATGGTGACCAAATATGGCATGTCAGAGAAGCTGGGGCTGATAGCCTATGGGGATGATGAGGATGAAGTCTTTATCGGAAGAGATCTTGCACATACAAGAGGGTACAGTGAAGAAAAGGCAAAAGAGATCGACGAGGAGATCCAGCGGATCATCCGTCAGTGCCATGATCAGGCAAGGGAGATTATTTCCCAGCATATCCAGGTACTTCACAGCTGTGCAGAACTTCTTCTTCAGAAAGAAAAAGTCCACAGAGACGAGTTTGAGTCACTTTTTACAATGGAAAAAAACGGGGATGAAAAAACTGATATACAGAATGCATAAAAAATGAACATCATTTTTGTGAAGTTTGTGCAGACTTTTCCGGGGAACCGTGGTACTATAATAACCGTAAAAACCCCCCAATACATTATATAGTTTTTGCTACACCCCATAAGAAGAAATACCTTCTCCAAAAAAGACAGCTTATCCCGCTGTCTTTTTTACTTTATACCGGACATCTTGGAAAAACTGCAAAAAGCAGGCATCTGACACCGGTAATCACAACGGAAAAGAGGATGAGTAATGAAAAGGGAAAAAGCAGATGTAATGAAAAATATGCAATATGTTTTAAACATGCGGCCTGTCCTGAACAAGGATGCGCTGTTCAGCGACGGGTCTGAATATTACAGATGTCCGTCAGAACCAATGCCTGGAGATACTGTGAAGATCCGGTTCCGTACCCAGAGGAATAATGTGGATGCGGTGTATCTGGTCCATGGAGATACCAGGCAGGAGATGGAAGTTTGGTATTCTTCCAATGGATTCGATTATTATGAAACAGAGATCACTATGGGAGAGGAGATCTTCCGGTATCACTTTGAAGTGGTTTACGGATGGGTTACATGCTATTACACCTATCAGGGCGTGTCTGTAAATTCTGAAGAACGTACAGAGTTCGAGATTTATCCTGGATATCATACACCTGCATGGGCAAGAGGTGCAGTGATGTACCAGATCTTTGTTGACAGGTTTTATAATGGTGATCCTTCCAATGATGTAGCAACAGGGGAATATTCTTATATTGGGGATTTAAGTGTACGTGTAGATGACTGGGGAAAGGTTCCAGCTGTTATGGGCGTCCGTGAATTTTACGGCGGCGACCTTCAGGGTATCTTGGATAAGCTGGATTACCTTCAGGATCTTGGAGTAGAGGTTATTTACCTGAATCCTGTATTTGTTTCCCCAAGTAACCATAAATACGATATTCAGGATTATGATTATATTGATCCTCATTATGGAAAGATCGTAGAGGATACAGATGAAGGGATCCTTCAGAATGGGGACAGGGACAATTCACATGCATGGAAGTATATCCGCCGTGTAACAGACAAAAGAAATCTGGAAGCCAGCAATCAGCTGTTTGCACAGCTGACAGAGGAGATCCACAAGCGTGGCATGAAGATCATCCTGGACGGTGTGTTTAATCACTGCGGTTCCTTTAATAAATGGATGGACAGAGAGCGGATCTATGAGAATCAGGAAGGGTATCCCAAGGGGGCTTATATTTCAGGCGACAGCCCTTACCGTAATTTCTTCAGCTTTTATGACCAGAACCGCTGGCCATACAATCCTTCCTATGATGGATGGTGGGCGCATGATACACTGCCCAAGTTGAATTATGAAGGCTCCAGGGAATTGTATGATTATGTACTTGAGATCGGTAAAAAATGGGTATCACCTCCTTACAATGTAGATGGATGGCGTCTGGATGTGGCTGCTGACCTGGGTCACAGCAATGAGTTTAACCATCAGTTCTGGAAGGATTTCCGAAAGGCTGTGAAGGAGGCCAATCCTGAAGCAATCATTCTGGCAGAGCATTATGGCAATCCGGAAAGCTGGCTTATGGGTGACGAGTGGGATACCGTTATGAATTACGATGCCTTTATGGAGCCACTGACCTGGTTTTTGACAGGTATGGAGAAGCACAGTGATGAGTACAGACAGGATCTGTATGGGAACAGTGATGCATTTATCGGGGCAATGAAGAACCATATGCGTTCCCTTCATATGTCAGCCCTTTACACGGCTATGAATGAGCTTTCCAATCATGATCATTCCAGATTCCTTACAAGGACCAATCACAGGGTGGGCAGGATCTCCTATGCAGGCGCAGAGGCAGCTTCTCAGGGGATCAATCCTGCCATCATGAGAGAAGCAGTGGCTGTGCAGATGACCTGGCCTGGAGCACCTACGGTTTACTATGGGGATGAAGCCGGAGTATGTGGTTTTACGGATCCGGATAACCGCCGGACCTATCCATGGGGCAGGGAAGATCAGAGCATGATCGATTTCCACAAGGTAATGATAAGGATCCATAAAGAATATGCATTCCTTCGGGAAGGCTCCCTGAAGTTTTTGTGGAATGACTATCAGGGACTGTGCTTTGGCCGTTTTTCACATAATGAGCGGATGATCGTGATCCTGAACAACCGGGATTATGACAGGGATGTGGAGATCGAGGTATGGCAGACAGGTATCAGCCGTTTGGAGGAGGCAGTCCTTCACAGAGTCCTTCTGTCCTACAGGGATGGCTTTACTACAGAAGAATACAGCTATACAGCCAATGCGGGCGTGATTCATGTGCCAATGCCTGCTTTTGGGGTGATGATCCTGTATCACAAATGTGAAAACCCGGTGATAGAGGAATAAAAGGCTCATCAGCTGCGTAAGAATACAGTTATAATATTTGCTAACTTGAAAATTTAAATTCCAGTGAAAAAGTAAATTCCACCATGGTTTAAATTTTGCTGATTTAGTGAGAGATTTTTAAGCGAAATCTCTCACTTT
>ONBN01000087.1 GCA_900316115.1 uncultured Eubacteriales bacterium | reverse complement strand
GAAAAGGGAGGTCAATGCTCTTTTTATTGCAGATTTCCCTTAAAATCAAGGTTTTTATAAGATTTTGAAATAAAAAAACAGGTAGTTTTTGACACTACCTAAACCGGATAGGAGGAAAAAATGATGAATTCACGTACACTGGCAGCACCAGGAAAAAAATTAAGTGAGAATCTGAATAAATATATGGTATACATCCTGCTTGTGGTCATGCTGCTTCTGGCACAGCTGTATTCTCCGGGATACCTGGAGGGAAGCCACATGCTGGGAGTTATACGTCTTGCGGCATTTATGGGAATGGCAGCTATTTCCCAGACCATTGCCATCTTAAGCGGAGGTATTGACCTTCCCATTCCTACAACCATTTCCTTTTCCTATATCCTGGCAGCGCAGCTGATGATGGGAAAGGATGAAAATATAGGAAAAGCCCTGATCGGAGTTCTGATCCTTGGACTGATCATTGGTGTGATCAATGGCGCAGGCGTATGTCTTATGAATATCCCGCCGTTTATCATGACTCTTGGAGTAAGTACCATTACAAAGGGTGCATATATGATCTATACAAAGGGAACTCCGAAAGGAAGGACAGCGCCTTTGATCAGCACCATCAGCAACCGTAACTTTATGGGAGTGGTTCCTTATATTGTGATTGTGTGGGTGATCTTTGCAGTGATCGCAATGGTTGTGCTTCATAAAACCCCCTATGGCAGAAGGATCTATTCTGTTGGAAGTAATGTAAAAGCAACTCAGTTTTCCGGGACAAATACCCATGGGATTATTTTCAGTGTATATATTGTATCTGCTGTTGTAGCTGCACTGACAGGCTTTTTCCTGATCGGCTATACAGGTGAAAGCTACCTGAATGCAGGAGCCAATTATGATACACAGGTGATCGCAGCCGTTATCATCGGAGGAACGTCTATTACCGGTGGTAAGGGAAGCTATCTGGGTTCAGCAGCAGGTGCCCTGATCATGACCGTATTTACAGATTTCCTGCAGATCGTAAAAGTAGCAGAAGGCTTCCGTATTATCGGACAGGGAGCCATGATCCTGATTCTGATCGCCCTGTATGCAAGGGAAAAACAGGTGAGAGTGTAAAGGAGAAGGCATATGAAATTAATTGATATTACAAGAAATTTAAGCGAAGCTCCGGTTTATCCTGGTTCTTTTAAAACCGAAGTAACAAGAGTGAATAAGATCAGTGAAGGATGTGACAGTAATTTCAGCCATATCCGGACCAATACCCATGCAGGCACCCATGTGGATGCTACCTGCCATTTTGTGGACGGAGGGCCAAGTGTGGAGCAGATGCCGCTGGAATTATATTATGGCCCCTGCCGTGTGCTTACTTTTCCGGAAAAAACCATTCTTAAAAAGGAGGATCTGGAAGGAAAGCTGGGCGGAATAAAAAAGATCGCCATTCATGGCGGCGGCTTTACATATATGGATGCAACCGCTGCCAGGTATCTGATCGACTGCGGGATCACTACTATCCTTACAGATGCATGGAGTGTGGCACCTCTGGATAATGAGAAACAGATTCATTATATGATCCTTGCAGCAGGAATTGCCATTGTGGAGAATGTGATCCTTGATCATGTGGCAGATGGGGATTATTGTTTGATGGCATTCCCGGCAAAATTTGACGGATGTGACGGAGCACCTGTACGGGCGGTGCTGGTAGAAGAACAGGAGGTTTGGAAACATGAATAAAGTATTAGAGCAGATAGAGAAAATCGGAATTGTACCTGTTGTTGTATTAGATGATGAAAAGGATGCGGTGCCGCTTGCAAAGGCATTGTGTGAGGGTGGTCTTCCCTGTGCAGAGGTAACTTTCCGTACAGAAGCAGCAGAGGCATCGATCCGTGCTATTTCAAAAGCTTTTCCTGATATGCTGGTAGGTGCAGGAACTGTGCTGACTGTGGAGCAGGTACAAAGGGCAGTAGATGCAGGTGCAAGATTTATTGTCAGCCCGGGACTGAATCCGGAAGTTGTGAAATACTGTGTGGACAGGCAGATCCCTGTAATACCGGGAACCTGTAATCCAAGCGATATTGAAGCAGCCATTGGACTTGGCCTGGATGTGGTGAAGTTTTTCCCCGCAGAAGCAGCCGGGGGACTGGCTATGATCAAAGCAGTGGCAGCACCTTATACAAAAATGAAGTTTATGCCTACCGGAGGGATCAATGCAGCAAATCTGAACCAGTATCTTGCATTTCCAAAGATCCTTGCCTGTGGCGGCAGCTGGATGGTAAGCAAAGATCTTGTAAAAGCAGGCAATTTTGACAAGATCCGTGATCTGACAAGGGAAGCGGTGATGACCATGCTGGGCTTTGAACTGAAGCATGTAGGCGTAAACTGTAAGGATGAAGCAGAGGCAGAGGAAGTGGCAGGTGCATTTGAAAGTCTGTTTGGATTTGCAAAGAAGAAAGGGAACAGTTCTGTTTTTGCAGGCGCAGCCCTGGAAGCCATGAAGTCTCCTTATCTTGGGGAAAAAGGCCACATTGCCATTGGCACAAACAGTGTGAAGCGTGCCATCCATTATCTGGAAGGGCAGGGCTATGAATTTGATTACAGCACAGCCAAATATAACGGCGATCAGATAAATGCCATTTATCTTAAGAAGGAAGTAGGCGGTTTTGCAGTACATCTGGTACAGAAGGCGTAATTGCCCTGAAAGTGGAGAGAAAGATGGAAAATCAATTTGATGTGCTTGCATTGGGAGAAATCCTTTTAAGACTTTCTCCTCCTGGAAATGAAAGGATTGTACGCAGCAGCACTTTTGAAAAAAGAATGGGCGGTGCAGAACTGAATGTGGTTTCCGGGATTTCCCTTCTTGGCCTTCGTACAGGGATCATTTCCAGGATCCCTGCCCATACAGTCGGGATGTTTGCAAGAAATGAAGTCAGGTACAGTAAGGTCAGTGATGATTACCTGATCTATGACCGGGATCCGGATGCGAGACTTGGGGTTTATTATTATGAAAACGGAGCCTATCCAAGAAAGCCGGGAGTAGTATATGATCGGAAAAATACTTCCATAAATAAGATTTCGCCGGAAGATTTCCCGGATGAGATCTATGAAAACTGCAGGTGTTTCCATACCTCGGGTATTACCACTGCCCTTGGGGAGAACTGCAGGCGTACAGCCATTCATATGATGAAAAGGTTTAAGGAAAAGGGAGCGCTGATCTCCTTTGATGTAAATTACCGTGCCAATCTGTGGAGTGGGGAAGAAGCCAGAAAATGTGTGGAAGAACTCCTTCCGTATGTGGATATCTTCTTTTGCTCTGAGGATACCGCCAGGCTTACTTTTCATAAAGAAGGAACTGTCCGGGAAATGATGAAGGAATTTGCCCAGGAATATGATTTGTCTGTGGTAGCTTCTACCCAGCGGATTGTTCACAGTCCACGGCGTCATACCTTTGGTTCTATTTTATATAATAAGAAAGAAGACAGATACTATACAGACGATCCTTATGAGAATATTGAGGTGATCGACCGGATCGGAAGTGGGGATGCTTATGTATCCGGTGTGCTGTATGGGCTTTTGTGTGAAGACGGCAGCTGTGAAAAGGCGCTGCGCTTTGGAAATGCCAGTGGTGCAGCAAAGAATACCATTCCAGGGGATGTAACCTCCCTGAATCTGAAAGAAGTGGAAAATATTATAAAAGAGCATGAAAATCAGGGATTTCACACAGAGATGGAGCGGTAAGCGTATATAGAACAAAATAATTTACAGGTATCATGGCCAAGGGCTTGGACCACTGGTGCTGTTTTATAGAAATGACCGGCAGATGGAGACTCATCTGACCGGTCATTTGTGATCTTGCGGGAAATTTTATTCTCTTGAGATGATTTTATCGAATGATAACACTTCGTCTGGAACTGTTGTAGGTATATACCTGTTCGCCAAGTGCTTCCATATTCTGAAGATTTCTGGATACAGCAGGATATTTCCGAAGAAAAGATGGTGCATCCACAAAAGTGACTGCAGCTCCGATATATTTATAAAAAGAATAACGGCCTGTATTATTCCCATGGTGTGGCGCCTGCAGATAGGTGGATTTTAATTGGTTCTTATATGTATTGATCAGCCGTCTGCCTACTTTCGTCAGGATATCTCCTGTGAACAGCATGCTGGTTTTCTTACCGGACACCTTAAATACCAGTGATGAACCATTGCAGATATCTCTGGTGGTATTGGTCAGGGTACTGCTGTAGCCATTGAAAAACTGGAATTTCAGTCCGGAAAAACGGAAGCTGTCTCCTGCGCCTTTCCAGCGTATCTTGGAAGAACCGGACATTAATTTCATAAACTGCTGAAAGACCGGATATTCATCCCAGTCATGTTTATATTTCCGGTAGCGCCTGTCGTTGATCTTAGGGGCGATCATCTTTTTGATCTGTATGTCTCCAGGAGAAGAAAAGATTTTGATAAAAGCGCCTGCATGATCAGGGTGAGGGTGTGTGATGATCCACAGATCTACTTTATTTCCCAGACTGCGGATGATCTTACGGACAAAAGCCTCCTGGTCTGTCCAGCCTCCATCGATCACGATCAGTTTGCCGTTACTGCCTTTGATGGTGTAGAACATGGACTGCTTTCCTGCGTTATCATCTCCGTACTGTGTAACACGCCAGGAGACAGAAGCAGTGCCGGCAGAACAAGGAACAGCAGGATAAAGGAATAAGGCCAGTAAAAGAGTCAGAAGCCCGGCAGCCAGTCCTGCAAAGTGGGGCATATATTTTTTTGAATCCATTGTAATGTTTTCCTTTATTATTAATTACTAACTAAGACTTCCCATATCTAAAATGGGATTTGCACCTTGAAAATTCAATATTTCAGCTAACAAAATAGTGATTTATGCCGCCCCAATCTCTGGATGGAG
>ONBN01000052.1 GCA_900316115.1 uncultured Eubacteriales bacterium | reverse complement strand
ATAAGGGCAGCCTGCAGTTTGACTATTCTGCTCCTGGAAGGGATTGCAAGTACAGTGCAGGGGATCTGGCATGGAGCGTGAAACAGACGGAAAATCCGGATGGCTCCACTACACTGACCATCTGTACAACTGTAAGTGATATCAACAAAGGACTTCCTTATATCCGGTATAACTGTACCATCGGAAAGAAGGGGGCACCTAAGGATGAGGATGTAAAGAATAATCAGCAGCTTACCACCAAGGTACAGATCAATACCACCTATGAAGAGATCAACCGTATTACCGGTCATGCAAATACTGCAGAGCAGACCATCATTGCAACAAGGACATACGATGATGCGATCTACAAGGAAACGGACCGGGACCTGATAGAGATCGGGGATGACCTGATCTATTACCTGAATTACAGCAACCATACAGAAAACCTGAATCCCATCCAGCTATGCGATATCCTTCCTGCCAATGGAGACGGAAGAGACAGCAGCTTCAGCGGCGGTTACAGGGTAAAGGAAATCTATCTGGATTTTACCAGTGAAGAGGACAGGACAAAATTCCTGGATGGCAATACCGGACAGCTGAAATACAGACAGGGGATCAGTGCAAAGGATCTTACCCAGGAAGACAGAACACAGATCCTTGACACCATCGATAAAGGTAAATGGTATGATCTGGCTTCTTCCTATGAGACATCCGAGCAAATGGTAGACGGTGTGAAAATGTACAGACTGACCTGTAAGGCAGATGCAAATGGACTGTGGGCGCATGGAGAAGAACTGATCCATTATGCAGACGGTTCAGGTACAATTGATGCTATTTACGGATTTGTTCCTGCAGTAGGTGAAAGAGCAAAACTTCGGATGGGTGTGATCCTTACCCCACTCCAAAAGGATAATGTAACACTTTTGCAGAACAGAAAAGTAACCCAGCAGGGCGGTGATGTATATAACAATAACTTCTTCTACAGAAGCGGCGGACTTACCAGCCATGCACCTACTGTTGCCAGCCCACAGGTTGGGATCCGTACTGCAAAGCGTAAGATCGCAGGACTTGTATGGCTGGATCAGGATCAGAACGGTAATTACCGTCCGGCCATTAATGGTTACAGCACCACAGACCGGCTGCTTTCCAAAGTGGATGTATACCTTTATCAGGAATGCAAGCCTGTATCCTCCAAGATCACGGAGAATCAGGATGGAAGCTTCAGTCAGGTTATTAATGGAAAAACACTGACTATGAGTACCACCATTGTTGATGGCAAAACCTTATATCCTGCTGTGGATGTGATCGGAAACCTTCTGGATAAGGTGATCACCGGAAGTGACGGGGCATATGCCTTTAACAATCTGGCTGAAGGAAGCTATTATGTAGTGCTTCAGGATGATGGTGATGATTATGCAGTCACAGGAGGAACCAGAGTTCTTCCATTTGAAAGACTAAGCATTACACCTGGAAGAGGAGATACAGAGAAGACTCTGACCCAGCCTGGAAGTGACACAGACAAAGCGCTTCCGGAATATCAGGGTACAGATACAGCTGATCAGGGCGCAGCAGCCATGAAGCGGACAGTGATCGCAAATAATGGCAGCGGCATCACACTTCCAGGACTTACAGATATGATCTCTTGGGAATATGTAACCAATCACTGGGACTGCGGTCTGTATTACCTGGATCTGTCCATGGAAAAGAACTGGGCACAGACCACCACTATCCCGGATCAGGCATCTATCCTGTTTGAAATAACAGGAACTACAGGAACCGGGGAGAATGCAGTAAGCTATCCGGCAGTGACCTACACAGCGAAGATTTCTTCCGGTAAGGTGACAGCGCAGGCTGAAGGTGTGGCAAGGCCTTACAGTAAGGCAGAGGGAGCACCGCAGCAGATCCAGACAGCAGTGGCAGCATCCCAGGATAAAGGAAACAAGACCATGCTCTGGTCTATCAAGAATCAGCCTTTGCAGGCTGAGGGCGCAAATGGACTGATCCATTATGAGATTGAGGAAAAGGCCAAAGATGGAGAGGGCAATCCTTTGCCAGGCTTTGTAATGACCAATTCCTCAGACAGTACAGGTGATGATCAGACCAGGAAGTTTGCAGTATGGAATACCCAGATCCTTTATGAGATCAGCCTTGGCAAGAAAGGCAGTGAAGCGGATGCCCTTTCCAATGCAGGATTTACCTTCTATAAGGATGAAGACTGCAAGGTACCTGCAGGGATCACCATGAAGACGGATGAGCAGGGCTTAAGTACCATTACAGGTCTGGAGGCAGGCACAGGGGCTGTGTATTATGTGAAAGAAACAAAAGCCCCAAGCGGATATTTCCTGAATAAGGGAATCCTGAAGCTGACCATTGAATATAAAGACCAGACAAAGCCATATGATCCCACCATTTCCCTGGAGAGGATCACAGACGAGATAACAGGAGATCCGCTGGATCCGGCTGCTGATCAGGATAAAATGTCCATTCAGTGCAAGGTAGATGCCAGCGGGGAAGATCCGGATTCACTGGTACCGCAGGTACCTTTGAAATACAGTATCTCCTTTGAACTTACAGATTCCTGTATTTATTCACTGCCTAAGACGGGCGGACACGGAATCTGGTGGGAAATGCTTTTGGGAACAGGAATGATGCTTACAGCAGTGTATCTGTATAGCAGAAAAAGGAGGAGAGCAATATGAGAAAGATGTGGAAAAAGGCAATCACAGTGATCCTGGCCCTGGTAATGACCCTGGGGCTGGGGTTAAACGTGCAGGCAGCAGCCCTGACAGCAGGGGAGAATACCAACAGTACAAATGTGACCATCACAGGTCTGCCGGGAGACAAAGATGTTACATTTGCAACTTATCAGGTGATCAAAACAAACTATGATACAGCTACAAATGAGCTGACCTATCATCTGACAGGCTGGGCAGAGGCTGTTCTTGTAACTGGAAGCAAAACAGAAGCAGATGTGATCAAAGACATCAGTGCACTGACCACAACCGGTGCAAGCCCCACAGAGCAGAATGACATTGTAAACAAACTTGCTGCAGCTGGTAAGACTGTCTATAATGCATCCTGGACTGTAAGCAGCAACAAAACACAGGCAACAGCAAGCCTGCCTATCGGTTCTTATCTGGTACTGGCTTCCTGCACAGACATGACCTTCCTGAACATGATGGTAAGTGTAAATGCAGTGGCTACATCCACAGATCCAAGCGGCTGGACACTGGAAGGAAAAGGCGCTGTGCTGAAAGGCAATCCTTTAAGCATTGGGAAAAAGATCACAGGAAAGAAAGGCAGTGCTTTACAGACACCTGTTGACGAGACAACAGCGGCTATCGGAGATGTGATCTCCTACACCATTAACGCAGCGGTGCCTCATTATCCTGCAAATGCAGCCAGCACCATATTTAAAGTAAAGGATACACCAACAGACCTGCAGATCCAGAAAAATACAGTGCAGGTATTTGGTGTTAAAGCAGATGGTACAGAAACAGAGCTGACTTCTTCATTTTCTCCTGCATTAGACAACAATGGTGTGCTTACCGTTGATATGTCCGGAAACTATCTGCAGCTGTTCTGTGCAGATGGAACTTATCCATATGTAAAAGTAAAAATTACTTATGATGCGGTTCTTATGGAATCTGCAAAAGTAGTACAGGGAAACAGCAATAGACCGGAACTGGTTTACGGATCTGATCCTTACAAAGAAACTGAAAAAACAATCCTAGGCAACAGCACACTGGTATACACCTATGGCCTGAACCTGACGAAAAAGAACGGCGACAACGAAGCTCTTTCCAATGCAGTATTCGGGTTGAGCAGCAATGGTAAAAAGCTGAAATTCATCGCAGATAAAGCTGCAAAGGGTACCTATACACTGGCAAAGGATCAGAGCGCTGCCGGAGCTACGGATCAGCTGACAACAAATGATCAGGGTACGTTCAATATTAAAGGCCTGGATGCAAATGTTGAGTATGTACTTGAAGAGACAAAGGCACCTTCCGGATATTTCCGTAATCATGTCTCTGTAACCATTAAGATCACACCGGATACAAATGCAGAAGGTAAGTTGACAGGCACCATCAAGTCTGTATCTGCAAAGGATAAGAATGGTACAGCGCTGGATAACAAGGGTGCATGGACCTGTGGTATTGATCAGAATCAGACCGCTTATGTAGCAGTTACCCTGAAGGATACAAAGATCCCATTCCTGCCTGCAACCGGTGGTATGGGTACAGTGATCTTCACCATCGTAGGTGATGCGCTGATGATTCTTGCCATTGTACTGTTCATCCGTTCAAGAAAGGGCCGCAAAGAGGATAAATGAAGAAAAAACGGGGAAATATTCTGATCCCTGTTATGTTTCTCCTTGGTCTTCTCACCGTGTTTTATCCTTCTATCAGTAATTTCTGGAATCAGCATCTGGAAAAAAAGCTGATGGACAATTATGAAACTGTGGTACAGCAGCTGGATCAGGAAGACCTTTCAAAAGAAATGGAAGCTGCAAGGGCATATAACCGGTCCCATCAGGATAACCGGGTACCGGATGCCTTTGCAGAAGGAGAAGTAAAAGAGGATGCAGAATACGAAAATCTTCTGAATGTGGATAAGGATGGGGTTATGGCAATCCTGGAAATCCCCTGCATCAATGTTAAGCTTCCTGTCTTTCACGGGACAGGGGATGAAGCTCTGCAGAAAGGAGCCGGACATTTGATCGGTTCTTCCCTTCCGGTAGGCGGGGAGGGCAGCCATTGTGTGATCGCAGCCCACAGGGGACTTCCGTCAGCAGCATTGTTTACAGATCTGAACCTGGTGAAAGAAGGCGATCTTTTCTTCATCCAGGTACTGGGTGAGACTCTGGCCTATAAGGTGGATCAGATAAAGGTAGTGGAGCCGGAGGAGACAGAGAGTTTGCAGGTAGTAAAAGACAAGGATTATGTTACTCTTGTGACCTGTACCCCTTATGGGGTAAATACCCAGAGGCTTCTGGTGCGGGGAGTCCGCACAGAATATACACCGGATATGCAGTCTGAAAGCGGAGAAACAAGAAAGTCTCTGGCTACCAGTTATGTACTGGCAGCAGCCTTGAGTCTGCTTCTTGTTCTGGTGGTTGCAGTGCTTCTGCTGCGTAAAGGGAAAAAGAAGAAAGACAAAGACAAAAAAGATAAAGACAAAAACGAAATGAAAAGCTGAAAAGGCGAAAAGCCTGCAGAGCAGTAAATATGGATTAAAATGTATTTAATATACAGCCATGAAAAGAGAAACCTTTCGTACATACGGACGGCTCCTTTCATGGCTGTTTTCTTGCTTCATAGGAAATTTCGTTGAATTTTCCTATGAAGCAAGAAAGCCCTCCGGGCAGGATCGCACTGCGGCGGAGGGGAATTATGTCGCTGAAGCGACCCGCCGCAGGCGGAGAATCCTGCAAAGCAGGATTCTTTCTTGTTCTTAATCATGTATCAGGCCTGGTTTTGAAGTTTTGGGCATTCTGCCTATTGACATATGACAGTAGGTAAAGTATGATTTGTATAAAAATTTATGGTGAAATAGTACACTATAAGAAATTGCATTTTTGGAGGATTGTGAGAGCCGTATAGCTGTGAAGCAACCCCATGGTAGATACAGTAAAATATCATTTGGCAAATTTTATAATTATTTTGTTCATGTTGCATTAGGTAGAAAGTGCTTTGCACTCCTGATTCTGTCAGTGATGTGCCGGTAAAAGTAAATACTCACTTCGTTCGTGCTTCCTTTTACCTCGAGCACATCAAACTCACGCCTACGGCGTTCAGACACGGCAAATAACAGAGAAGCTAGCGCAGTCGAAATCTGCGAAAGCCTCGCATGATATATAACCAAGATCTTTTCTACAATGCAACGGAAATTATTGTAAATTTGCCAATGATTATTTTACTGTATCCTCATAGTATTATCGTATATCTGACTAAGATCGAAGGAGGTTTTTAACAGGCCCTGGCTGAGCCTGTGGAGGAAGAAGGAGCGTGTGAAAATGAAAAAAGAATATTGTAAAACCATGAAAAAAGCAGTGGCCTGTTTTCTGACGGCTGCTATGCTGGTAGGAAATCTGGGAAGCAGTACACTGGGGGAAACCCTGGATGCGGTCCAGACTTTTTCTGATGGAGAAGAACTTCGGGTAGTGCAGGAGACAACAGAGCCTCAGGTATCTGTAGAGGGAGAGGCAGCTGAGGCATCTGAACAGGTGCAGGATAAGGCGGCAGAAATATCTGAAGATTCTGCAGAGACAGTCCCAGAAGGGGATGTAGAGGATGTGTCTGGTGCTCAGAACTCAGAAGAGAACCAGAGTTCAGAAGAAAATCTGGATCAGGAAGAGGTTCAGGATCTGACAGAAGATCAGCAGCAGGATGAAAGTCTTTTTACAGATGGAGAGGAACTGGACGGTACAGATCTGGCGGAAGAGGGCACAAATGAAGGCACATAAAGCCTTCAGCAGCAGCTTGACCGTATGCAGGAAGCAGGAGCAAAGGTAGTGGCTCTCTCTGTTCCTGAGGAGCTGCAGGGCAGTGTGATCCAGGAGAATCTTACAGTTCCGGAAGGCATGGATGTATTGCTGGATCTGAAAGAATCCACCCTTTCTCCGGATATGACAGCTGCAGTAAATGGCGGAGAGCTGAATAATATCCGTGTGTTTGGTACCCTGACGATCATCAACGGTACTTTGTCCGGCAGTATGTCTGATGGAACACAGCATGAGAATGTACGTGGAGTCCAGGTATATTACGGTGGTAAGCTTATAGTAAATGGCAGCACAACCATTACCGGATACCATGTAAATGGCTGTGGCGGTGGAATTTATGTAAACTATGGTGGTAAATGTATCCTGGGTCAGCAGCCGGGCGGAAGCACAGCCGGTTCAGGACAGGGAACGGAAGCCGGCCAGCAGGAGAACTGTGTGATCAGCGGGAACAGATCTGAAGAAAACGGTGGCGGTATCTGGTGTGAGCAGGCAGATGGCCTGACCATGTATCCAGGTACAGTGATCAAAGACAACCAGGCTGGGCAAAACGGCGGTGGTGTTGCCATCTGGAATCTGAAGAAAGGGTCTTATACCCTGGGCAGCGGAGTGACTATTTCCGGCAACCAGGCACAGGGAGACGGTGGCGGTTTTTATGTAAATTGTAATAAGATCACCTATGAAGAGGAAGATCCGGGACTGGTGCTGGACGGCGTGGAGATCACAGGGAATACAGCTGAAGGCGGCGGTGGCGGACTTTCTTTTATATCCAATGTGCGGCTTACCATAAGGTCCGGAAGTGTTACACAGAACTATGCCGGAAACTGTGGAGGCGGTATCAATGCAGCTAACGGTAATTTTGTTACTTTTACCGGGGGAAGTGTGTCACAGAACACAAGTGTGATGCGTGGCGGTGGTATCTGTACCAATGAATTAACATATACCATGACAGGAGGGCAGATATCCGATAACCACAGTAAGGACTGCGGTGGTGGTCTTGCCATTTCCAAGGGGGTTGTCACTATAAGCGGAACTTCCAGCATTACCGGGAATTATACAGGGCAAAATGGTGGCGGTATCTGGAAACAGTCGGGGTCTGTAACGATTGCTGAAAATGCGACTGTCAGTGAGAATGTATCGGAAGCAGGTGGTGCAGGTATATGTACACATGATATTACGATCACTGGCGGCAGGATATGCGACAACACATATAAAGGACAACACCAGGGCGGTGGCGGTGTATATATTGGCGGTTTAGGTACTATGAGCGCAGGTGTGATCAGCGGGAATGAGTCTGGCTACATGGGTGGTGGTATCTACGGAAAGATTAACATTACAGGAGGTGAGATCTGTAACAATCAGGCTGTATATGGTGGCGCTTTAGCTGGCCGTGGAAATATAAGCGGTGGTATTTTCTATGGAAATACAGCCCAGAAAAATGGCGGTGCTTTTTATCTGGATTTTAAGGATGAGAAGAAAGATAATCCACTGACTATTTCAGGAACTGCAGAGGTTTATGATAATCAGGCTCTTTTGGGTGGCGGTATTTATGTAAATCAGGGAATCTGTGTATTGGAAGGTGGTTCTGTTTACAACAATCAGGCTTACGAAACTGGCGGTGGTATAGGCGTGTCAGCTGATAATCGTGTCAGTGAACTTACAATAAAGGCACCGGCCTGTGTGTATGATAATCAGACAGGAACACCAGAAGGAGGAAATGACCTTCATTTCGATCCTACGAAATCTAATGGAAAAATGGGTATTTCATTGGCTGCGGCTTCAGATCTGCAGACAAAGGAAGGTAAAACAGGGAAAGCCTGGCAGGAGGAGCATGAGGAGGAAGAATCTGGCATTACAGATGCCATTCATCAGGATACGGGTATATCTTTGCAGGAATGGTCATATACCTTCAGGTATGAACAGAAACAAAAGCTAATGGCAGCAAGCCTGGAAACAGACGAAGGACAGCAGCAGTATACCTCTATACAGGCAGCAGTGGATGATGCACAGTTTCTGAATCAGCAGGCTCTTGCCGAAGGACAGCAGCAGAAGGAATACAGGATCACCGTTTTACGGAATCGCAGGGAGTCTGTGATTATTCCGGAGGGTCTGAAGGTTCAGGTGGATCTGAATGGATGGACGATTCGTGGAAATAACAATTCTGTATTTACGGTAAATCATGGGGCTGATATGACGCTGACAGACAGCAGTGAAGATCAGTCCGGTATACTTACAGAGGGAAAAGATCTTTCCCACCAGTTCTGGGGTGGCGGAGTCACAGTGTATGGCACCCTGACTATGACTGGCGGAACTATTACCCAGTGCGGCGGTGGTGTATATGTCAACGGCGCAGATGCCGGATTTGTGCTGAAAGATGGTACTATCTGTGATAATTCTGGCTATGCGGTTTATATAACATATGGATCCTTTGCAATGGAAGGGGGGCTTATTGCCCGGCACACCATTATGGGAGGAGGCATACGCGGAATAGGAATGACCATAACCATTTCCGGAGGAACCATCCGTGAAAATACGGCTGACAATGGAGGTGGTATACGCTGCACCATGGGTGGAACTCTTACGATCACCGGTGGAGAAATCGTAGAAAACTATGGGAAAACCAATGGTGGTGGTATTTATCTGGAAGGAGTTAAAACTACCATTACAGGTGGAAGGATCCAGAATAACGAAGCCCTGGAAAAGGGCGGTGGTATCTGGATGCGAGGAACGTATCTGCAATGTAGGGGTACACTTCTTGTCACAGGTGGTATTATTACCGATAATATGACAGAGACAGGGAAAAGTGATCTTTATATCCAGAATACATCACAGGTAAATGTGATTCCTGTAAGCCAGATGGATCCGGAAGCATATGGAAAGTGGTGCTGGAAGCAGCTTGATACAGGGAAGGCCTGGGAACAGATTGAAAGCTATGATGAATCATTCGTATGGGATCTATATGCAGGAGAGAAGCCGAATGATGAGGATGAGGATGCAGTTTATTTTACAGACCCGGAAAATGAAGAGCAGAAATTTGCTACTATCCAGGCAGCAGTGGATGCTGCCAGCAGTCTGACTACAGAAGATTTTCAGCCTGTACTGTACCTTTTAAGGGACAGTGAAGAAACAGTGCTGATCCAAAAAGACCAGAAAATCACCCTGGATCTGAATGGATATACCCTGACAGCAGAGAACAACAGGGCGCTGGATGTAACAGGAGAACTGACTCTTAAGGATACCCGTACAGATCCATATACCAATCCGGAGGGACTGACAGATCCGGATCATACAGGAAGCATCCAGCCAGGAGCAGATAATCAGAAAGGACGTGGAGTACTGGTAAAGGCAGGTGCTGTGTTTACCATGGAAGGCGGCTGTATTACCGGGTTTCATGGAATGACTTACGGCGGAGGTATATATGGACTCAGCGGCTGCTATATCCATATAAAGGGTGGCAGTATTACAGGAAACAGTGCAGGCTATGGTGGCGGTGTTGCTGTTTACCGCAGAACCGGTGAGGAAATGATGACAGGAGATATTACCATTTCCGGAGGAAGTATCTGTAATAACAGTGCTGCCCAGGATGGAGGTGGCCTGTATCTTATAATGCCGATTATAACTAATAGTGCTACGAATACAGCCACTGTAACTTTAAACGGTGAGATCAGTGAAAATCAGGCCGGAAGTGTTGGAGGAGGTGTTTATATAAAGAATTTCCGATACCTTCAGATTGAAAACGGGATTTTCCGGAAGAATCAGGCAAAAGGCAATGGAGGAGGTCTTTATGCAGAGATTCTGTCAGATATTCACATCCAGGGCTGTCAGGTAACGGATAATAAGGCTGAGAACGGCGGTGGAATGTATCTCAGATCAGGTGGAAAGGCGCTGATAGAGCCAGGACAGGGAGCCTGTGTATTTTCCGGGAACAAGGCAGTCACTGGCGGAGGGCTGTACCTGTTTGGGCAGATTGACGATAGTAGAAAAGGAACCTGGACTATTGCAGACGGTGTACAGTTCATAAATAACCGGGCTACAAACAGTCAGGTAAATAAAGGCGGCGGTTTGTATGTGTGCGGTACAGGGAATGGTGTTACCTTAGGCGGTGTTTATGAAAAAAACACCGGTGATGGGATCTGGACAGAATATGATGGGGGTAATCTTACCATTGACGGTGCCAGAATCGCAGATAATACAGGAACTGGAATCGCAGCCAGAGTCCAAAATGGTACCATGACGATCACCGGAACACAGGTAAGCGGTAATTCCAATGGTGGAATCAATCTGATAAATGCGAATGGAGCCACTGATCCGGAGGTATGTATCACAGGAAATTCCGTGATCGATGGAAATACAAGAATCCAAAATGGGGGAGGTATTTGTGCTGGAAGCACGTATATACTGAATGTGGATAGTACTAAGATTCTTAACAACCTGGCTGGAGAATTTGGCGGTGGTCTGTATCTGGAAAGCAGAGAGAATACTCTGACCAATTGTCTGATTCAAAATAATTATGCGGAGTATACGGGGGGGGAGGTATTTTTGCCAAAGGTCCTAACTATGATTCTACAAAGGGAAAGAGATATATCAATCTGCTACTTGGACAGGACTGTGTGATCACAGAAAATACTGCACAAGGTATGGGCAGTGTAAATGGTGAGAAGGGCGGTCTTGGTGGCGGTGTTTATCTGCTGCAATACACAAAGGTAAGGATGGAAGGCGGAGAGATTCTGGAAAACAGCAGTGTATACGGCGGTGGGCTGGGAATGAAGAGCAATTGTTCGTTTATCCAGAGTGCCGGACAGATTTACGGCAATAAGGCTGTTTCAGGAAAGGATGTATATGTACTTGGCAAGCAGGATAATGTGCTTCATTTGTCTGCAGCAGATCAGGCTTTTTCTCAGGAGGAAAGTCTGCGGGGGCTTTGCTGGTATGATGAGACAAGGTATAAGGAAATCACAGATGCCATTAAGTATGAGCCTGCGATCCAGGATTATCTGCTGACCCTTCGCTATTGCACTAGGGAATATGTAGCAGAAGTGGCGGATGAAAATGGTGTCTATCAGGCTTTTGAAACCATTCAGGAGGCTGTGGCAGTTGTACAGGAAAAGATCCAGTCCGGAGTTTATCAGACAGTTCCACAGGTTATTCTGATCGATCAGATAAAGGAAAGTGCTACCATTCCAGGAGATGTACAGATGGAACTGAACCTGAACGGACACAGCCTGGAAGGTTTTGACACAGCGATCACCTGTCAGGGAAAACTGACTATAAAGGATGAAAAGGTTACCAGCCATAATCCGGGAGAAGGAACCGGAAGCATTACCGGAAACGCCCTGTGGGGCGGCGGTATCCGGGTACTTTCCGGCGGGCTGGTAACTATGGAAAGCGGAGAGATCAAAGATTGCAAGGCTTCTGCTCCTGTTACTGCAGGCACTGGAAGCACGGATGGTGGCGGAGGCGGAGTTTCTGTTGAAGGAGGTACCTTTGTACTTGCAGGAGGCTGTATCAGAAACTGTCAGGCTTATCGTGGAAGTGCAGTGTATATCCGTCCCGGGAACAGTGTTTTTGAGATGACAGGAGGACTGATACAGGATAATATAGTGGGATATGACGGTACAGTATACTGTGATCAGAGCACCATGCGTATGAGCGGAGGATCCATATCCGGGAACAACTTTGCAGCGAAATCAGAGAACAAAGGCGGTGCTGCTTATTTTAGTGCTGCCAGTACAGGAATCTTTACAGGTGGTGAGATTTCCGGAAATCAGACAAAATCTGGAGGTGCTTTGTATCTTGAAAAGACAGCTAATGTACAGCTTGAAAATATAAAACTGGAAAACAATCAGGCAACAGCTGAAGGTGGGGCTATTTCCAGCAGTGGCATGTTGAATATTTGTGATGGTACCTTGATCAGGGGAAATTGTGCGGAAGTCCAGGGTGGTGGAATTTATCAGGAGCAGGGCGTTATTAAGATGACCGGTGGAGCTATTACCGAGAACAGGGCAGATTATGGCGGTGGTATTTACCAGCATCCAACGACTACGGAATATTTTACCCTGTTTGGCGGAAAGCTTTGCGATAATCATGGAACTTTGGAGCGTACAGGAAACGATCTGTATTCTTATTACGATGGAACTTATGCCGGAAACAGTGGCAGACCATCAGCAACCCTGATCCGGGCAGCTGATATGGGAACTGACTACAATGTATGGAAAAATGATGGCTATAAAGGATCTGATACTACAGGATCCGAAGATTCCGGGAAAGATACAGGTACTGTTGGAAAAGATGTAAATTCCGGCCTTTATATTTCCGGTGAAATCGTAAAGAGCGAGAATCTGAAACTGACTGCATCTACCCTGGAATGGGTAACACCTGAGAATCCTGTAAGTACCCTGCAGGTAAAATCCATGGAGATCATGAAAACGGATAATAGTGGCAGGTCCATGGACGGCATGACAGACGGGGAGTCATATTTTGACGATGATAATGATGTGAAGAATGAAGAGGTAACAGCAGAGCAGCTTCTGGAGACAGCAGGCTCCGGCGCAACGGAAGCAGACGAGAATGACACAGCGCACCAGTATGTATACAATGGTCAGACCTACAAGATGATCTGCTACAATGGAGTATGGTATGAACGAACCCAGGCAGTACAGTGGAGCGCAGGCAATGATTACAATTCCACAAATGGTATCATACGTAGCTTTGATAAGCTTCTGTATGAACTGCGGATCTACATGGAGGATACAAGAGATCCCGGGGATGTTACCCTTGGGCAGGATCAGACGACCGCTGCAGCAAAGGACGATTCAGAAAAAAGCAGGCTTTACATGGAAGTACGTCTTCCGGCAGGAAGCGATGAAGCAGAGTTTGCAGAGCTGTCCATGGATGAATATTATGTTTATGAAACACAGGAAAATGGACAGTCTGTACAGTATTTGAGAGGCTATTATATTCTTGATAATTTCCAGGCAGGAGAAAGCGGTACTGCAGAAAAGAAGATTGCCGTTAAGGTAAAGGGAATGAAAAACGGTTCTCTTCTGAAGCCGGAGTTCCGCTCCTGGATCCAGTACAATAAAGACAATGAAGCCAACCCTGTTACCTGCAGTTCACGCACAGTTACTGTATCTGCAGCACCAAGATATAATGCAGTACTGCTAAGAAACTCAGAATTGTCCCATACCGGATATTTTGATCTGGAAACAGGAAAGGAATCTTCTCAGGCAGAGGTTGAGAAGCTGGAGGCTGCAGGTGAGGATACCAGCCATATCGTATATGGAACGATGATGGGATATGGCATCACCCTGCAGACAAGGAACGATGCAAAAAGCAAAGGCATGAAGGGGATTGCATTGCCGGAAGGGGAGATCCAGCTGAATGTATCCCTGGGTGGTGAGTTGCTGCTGGATGGCACTAGCCTTGGACAGAATCTTGCTCCTTATGCCTGGGCATATAAGGAAAATGAAGACGGAGAAACCGGGCGCAGCTTTGGTAAAATAGGCAAGACCTTCCAGATGGACTGGAATGATGAGGACGATAAAACCCGGACTACCAGTTATGGATGGAACAGCGCACCTTATAACATTCAGCATAGTGGCGATTCCGGCTGTAATTCCGGAGGAGTGTGGGCAGGAACTGTGACGGACCGCCAGGCGGATGGAAACAGACGGCTGACCATTCACTTTACTGTGAATAATTATGCATTAGCAGAAAAGGGGCCGTCCAAAACTTCAGATCAGGCGGATAATAAAAAGATATATGATGCAGACTATCAGCAGAATTCCTTTTCTGCGGTTTATTTCCAGGTGATCTATCCCCTGGATCAGGCTAAGATCAAGGATAAGTCAGGGTACCTGGAGATCAATATGGATAACATGATTTCAGATCTTCAGATTCACAGCAGCCTGCCAGGACGGCAGCCGGAAACAACAGAGTTTGGTATGGAAGCAATGCGGAAATATTTCGGTGATGATACTTACCGGGATCATGCTGTTAATGAAATGACTTATGAGGATAATTATGTAAAAGAGAGTACAGGCCTGTATCTATACAGAGGAGATGGCAATTCAGACGACCTGAATAAGACGAATTACTTCCTGAAAAGCGATGGCACAGTTATCTGCAGAACGGAAGGAACAGGCTCCACGCCTGCCGGAAGCCAGGTATACACAGCATCGGATGTAGGCTTTGTCAGTCAGGAGTACCGGACAGATGATCAGGAGCATGACAGTCTTCATTATATCCCGGACAGCGAGTTTGACCCACAGAAAGATAACAAGGTAGAGTATAATTACCTCACTGCCCTGGATGTGCTTCAGAAGTTTGATGCAGACGCTTATACCCCAGTTGGGGCACAGGCAGTTGTAGATGCACAGGTAAGTGGGAAAAATGTGACCACCGGAACATATGTCATGGATGGTGCAAACAAGACAGATGCTTTCAGGATTTCCGCTACAGAAGATGCTACCTCCTGGTCAGACACCCAGACTATGAAATACAGGCTGACAGTCCTTTACGGAGCAAAGCCGGACGGCAGTAACTGGGTCAAGACCGAGGATCATCCAGGTGGAGAGGCAGATATGGAGCAGTATACAGCTGAGAATCTGATCTATTTTACTTCAATGACTGCTCTGAATGAATATTTCCATGGAAACGGGAAATGTGTTGCCATTCTTTTCCAGCTGCGTGATATGTGTATCCGTACAGGACGCCAGGTAACAGTTGCAGCAAAAATGAATGTGACCAGCGAGTTTGAGAACATTGGAAAGACCTGGTGTCTGACAAATGAAGTGAAGGGCTGGTCTACTTACCGGCCGGTTTATAAGAAATATTTCCAGGATGGAAAGCTGGATCAGATCCTTACAACAACAGGCTGGGAAACAATGAATTATCAGGGAGTAGAGGATAATCCTGCAAAAGGCTGTGGCGCCGCTCCTGGAGAAACGGCAGAGTATCCGGCTGGGTATGAGGATTCCAGGAAGCTTGCCACACAGGATAAAGATCTTCTGTTTTCCAGACAGCTAAGTGTGACACGGAACAACGGGATTTACCGGAAAACCGAGTATGAGGATGGAATGAAGAAAAACGGCACTCATACAGGTGGATGGATCTGTGGAAATACACTGCTTTTGTATACGCTGGACAGCAGTATTGATATCCAGAATACAGATACCATCAATATGTCATCGAACAAGAGAAGGACTTATTACAATGTGACAGAAGGGGAGCGTACAGCCAATTATCAGGTTACTCCCAAGGTGGATATTGCCAGTGATGTGAAAAACTATGATCTGGTTGTAAACGGTGAGCAGGATATCCAGGTGGAGATCCGCATTACCATCCCTAAGGATCTTCACTTTGACAGAGGAAGCCTGCAGTATAAATATGAAAATGGGCAGCCGGAACTGAACTGGACAGAGGAGATTGAAACAGATGAAAACGGGAATACCATTCTGAAACTGAAAACCCTGATCAGTGATGTAAAGAAGAAGCTGCCAAAGATCGAGTACAGCTGTACCATTGGAAAGAAGGGCGGTACCGGTTCAGAAGATGTGACCAATGGTGAGCACCTGACCACAAAGGCTGAGATCAGGGCTGCATATAAAGATGCCAGCACAGTAGCAAGTCCTGTGTCAGAATCCAGAAATACCATTGTCGCTTTGAAAACAAAGGATGATGTGATCTATAAGGATGCAGAAAAGCAGCTGGTGGAGATCGGTGAGGACATTATTTATGACCTGAATTACAGGAACTTTAAGGAATCTCCGGATGAAATTCAGTTCTGTGATATGTTTCCTGTAAACGGAGACGGCAGAGGCAGCAGCTTTACAGGGGGCTACCGGCTTACAGGGATCAATCTTGATTTTACCTGTGAAGCGGATCTGATTGCTTTTCTGGCACAGAGCCAGCAGCTGAAGATCACTGCCCAGGCATATAGTGACTACAGTACTACGGCAGGAAAATCACAGATCCTGAAGGGTGCAGCCCAGGGGAATGGCGGCTGGACCAGTATTGCAGGCTGGAGCCAGAGCAGGGATGCAGTCTCAGAAGGCAGTACCACCTGGTACAGGCTGACGATTAAGCCAACAAATGGTGAGTATGTGGTAAATGGCTCTTACGGCTCTAACATCCGTGGCCTTTATGGGTATGTCAGCCAAATTACTACAAAAGAACGGCTGCGTGTGATCCTTACATTTTCACCAGAGGATCAAAGCGGTACACAGCTTATTAATGACCAGAAGAAGATGGTACAGACCGGTGGAAGCGCTTATGTGAATGACTTCTTTTACAGCAGCGGTGGACCGGAAAGCGGTGCATTGCCTGTATCCAGCCAGAAGGTAGCTACTCGTGCAGTATCCAGGAAGATTTCAGGTATTGCATGGCTGGATCAGAATCAGGACGGTTATTACAGAGCAGGCTCCGGCCGTGACTGGCTGCTTTCGGGTGTGGATGTGTATTTGTATCAGGAAGAGGTTCCTTCTTCCGGAAAGATCACGCAAGAGTCGGACGGAAGCTTCAGCCAGACTATAAACGGGAAGCTGCGGAATATGGAAACTACCGTGATTGACGGTAAAACCCTTTATCCTGCAGTGGATATCATGGGAAATCTACGGGATAAAGTGATCACCGGAAGGGATGGCTCTTATTCCTTTAATAATCTGGCAAGCGGAACCTATTATGTGATCTTCCAGGATGACAACGGAGATTACCAGGTGGTAAATGGCAGCCGCAGGCTTTCCTTTGGGCAGTTAAGCATTACTCCGGTAAGAATGGACGCAGGACAGCTTCTTAGCAGGCCTGGAAGGGCTACAGATAAGGCTCTTCCAGAGTATGAGGCATCCAGTGGCTCTGGCAGCCTGGCATCCATGAGGCAGGCAGTTATCAAAAATACAGGCAAAGGAATCACCCTGCCCCAGATCTCAGATATGTTGAACTGGGAATATGTAAGTGGCAACTGGAACTGTGGCCTGTATTATCTGGAGCTTACCCTAGTGAAAAACTGGGTTGGCGTAACCAATGCGCCGGATCAGGCGCAGATCCAGTTCAAAGTTCAGGGCACAGCAGAGGACGGAACAGCAGCAAACTGTCCGGAAATGACCTTTACCCTGAAACAGGATGGCCAGAAAGTGACTGCACAGGCAGATCCAGCCGCTCAGTCAGGCGTAAACCTTACGCCTGTGGTATCCACAGGCCAGGACGGTGATCGCTCCATGGTAGTGTGGAAGCTTGTGGATTATCCCCTTCAGGCAGAAGATGCCTGTGGACGGATCACCTATTCCTGCAAAGAGGAGTCCCAGGCGGGCGGCTTTACCCTTTCCCGTACCGAGGAAAGAACGGATCCCCAGACCTGCAAGATCACCTTTACTGCATGGAACAGCAGAATCTACCGCCTGCCCCAGATGGGGGGCAGCGGGATCTGGCTTTTCCAGATCACAGGCGCAGGCCTGATGATTGCAGCCCTGTACATGTACAGGCGCAGGAAAACCACAGCAAGCAGATAAGAAAAACAGACGCTACCTGTCAGCAACATCAGCAGATAACAAAGAATAAAAAGTAAAAGCAGGAAAAACGAAACCACCTCCGGGATGCAGATCTGTTCCGGAGGTGGTTTTTGGCATAAGATATGCAATTATAAGAAAATATGACTAAATATAAAAGAATCCTTGCAGTTGTTTTGTGAATAGTGTATATCTTATTGTATAAGACAGAAGTAATTACGAATACAATAGACTTCTGAAAATCTAAGAGAAAGTAATATGGGAAAGGTATTATATGGGAGGTACTTGGGATGAAAAAACATATTGTATGCTTCGGGGATTCTAATACACACGGCTATTTTCCGGTAGAAGGGGGCTGCGGCAGATTCAATGAAAATGAACGCTGGACCTGCCTGCTCCAGAAACGGCTGGGAGAGGATTATCTGGTGATTGAGGAAGGATTAAACGGCAGGACGACCTGCTTTGAGGATCCGTTGGAAGAGGGGCTTTGCGGACTGACTCATATGTATACCTGTCTCATGACCCATGAGCCGGTCAGCCTTCTTATCATTATGCTGGGAACGAATGATGCAAAGGAAAGGTTCGGGGCGAATGCAGCCTGCATTGCACTTGGCATGAAGCGGCTGATCCAGAAAGCCCAGTCTGTAAAAGACTGTTGGGCAGAAGGAAAGCCCAATATTTAATTAATCACTCCTCAGAATATGGATGAGAGATATATTGGCAGTCCGTTCACTGGTTCTATGGGAAAGGGATGTGCTCAAAAGACAAGGGAACTGGCAGCAGAATATAAGAATGTGGCAGAACTTACCGGCTGTGCATACCTGGATGCGAATCAGATAGCTACAGACGGACCGAATACAATTGACTATATGCATCTTACCAAAAAGGATCATAGTCTGATGGCAGAGGCAATCTCAAAGAAAATCCTGGAGATTGGGATTTGAGGACTGTAAAAACACTAGAGCACGATTATGAGAGTGCTATTCCTCTGGATAAAATGCTAAAAAAATATGCGAAAAACACATAAATCGCTTGCTTTTTCCACAAAAATACAGTATAATAAATAGCGTAAACGATAACGCTTTTCTATATTTTGGGGTGAAAAAGGAGAAGGATCATGAAAACAGTAAAAGACAAACAGGTTTTAGTTGCAGCAGATTTTGCAGGATTTGAATTGAAAGAGGCAGTTGTTGCCCACCTTAAGAAAAAAGGCTGGACAGTTACTGACATCGGTGTTCGCTCCGCAGATGAAGAGAATCCGGAGATGTTCCACAGAATCGGATTAAAGGTTGGAGCAAAGATCGCAGAGGGAGAATTTGAGAGAGCTATGATCTTCTGCGGAACAGGTATGGGTATCCATATTGCAGCAAGCAAATGCCCACATGTACATGCTGCTGTTGTAGAGAGCGTTCCTGCAGCACTTAGATGTATCACAGGTAATAACTGTAATGTTATCGCTATGGGCGGTCACTATGTTGCTCATCAGATGGGTATTGAGATTGCAGATGCATTCCTGGAGCACAATCTGGGTGATGGTTATGAAGATTGGCCGAACTTCTATGAGTTCCATAAACTTGCATATGATGAACTGGAAGCTTTTGACTATGAAGAGTTCAAGAAAAACGGCTTTGAATTAAAGCATCTTGGAGAGGTTATCCTTCCAGACAGACCTGAGAAATAAGCTGGTGTATGTTCATTAATGTGAGCGGAATGAATAGTAATTAGTAATATAGTAGCATATGTTACGGTACAATGATAACTTTTTTAGTTGACATTTTGCCGGTCCTGGCATATGATAATAACAGCTAAGAAAAGTTATGAGATTCCATGTGACAAAACAAAAGCCCTCAGAGTTGTAGCTCTGAGGGCTTCTTGCAAATTTTGGGAGGGTATGCTATGAAGAATTATTCAGAAGATAACCGGTTGTATCATATTCAGGTGGCACCTGGGGAAGTGGGGAAATATGTGATTCTGCCAGGAGATCCAGGCAGATGTGAAAAGATCGCACAGTATTTTCAGGATCCTGTACGGATTGCTGACAACAGGGAATTTGTAACATACACAGGAACCCTGGAAGGGGAAAAAGTCAGCGTAACATCTACCGGGATCGGCGGTCCTTCTACAGCTATTGCTGTGGAAGAATTGTACAGATGTGGGGCAGATACCTTTGTGCGGATCGGTACCTGTGGAGGCATGCAGCCGGAAATAAAAAGCGGGGACATTGTGATTGCTACAGGTTCTGTGCGTATGGAAGGGACAAGCAGGGAATATGCGCCTATTGAATATCCGGCAGTTCCGGATCTGGGAGTAACTAATGCACTGGCAGAAGCGGCCAGGAAAGCAGGATATGCTTATCATACAGGGGTTGTGCAAAGTAAAGATTCCTTTTACGGACAGCATGAGCCGGAGGTTAAACCAGTAAGTTATCAGCTTCTGAATAAATGGGAGGCCTGGAAAAGAATGGGCTGCCTCGCCTCAGAGATGGAATCCGCTGCACTTTTTATTGTTGGAAGCTGTCTGCGGGTACGGACAGGAGCCTGCTTTCTGGTGATCGCCAACCAGGAAAGGGAACGGCTGGGACTGGAGAATCCGGTTGTGCATGACACAGATATGGCTGTACGGACTGCTGTGGAGGGGATCCGCAATCTGATCCTAAAAGATAAAAGTAATAGAAATGACAGGCAATAAAAAGCAATAGAAAAACAGGGGTCATACAGCTGTGATATAAAAAAGCTGTATGGCCCCTGTTGCATAAGCAGAGAAATAAATCATCCGGCGTATTGTGTTTCTGCGAACTGCTGATATTCAGAAGTTTCCGGATAAGAGGTGGCTGGAAAGATCCATCCGGTCAATCCCTTGGAAGAAACCTGAATATACATTTTGCCTTTGATCAGAGCACATTTGTTGATACGTACCCGATCGCCCTTGAAGATATTGAACTTCAGTGAAGCATTTGCATAGGCGGTTGTATATACCGGGATATCCCGGTTGGCGGTCAGATATCTGGATCTGCCGTTTAAGGTGTAGATACTGGTGTATGTACCATATCTGCTGGCAGATACCAGAGTACCTCTGGAATATTTGTAAACAAATCTGATGGAGTTAAGTCCAAGAGAGTAGGAATTAAGCTCCTGGGAAACGTACAGCCGGTTGCCCTGTACACCGGTAACATACCCCATCTGATGATAGCCGTAATCATCCAGTGTCTCCTGGAAATCAATAATCTCGTTCAGCCTGCGTCCCTTGTACTGGAAGATCCCGCATACCGGGCCGTCTCCATTCTCAAAGGCTACATACAGATAGAGGAAAGGCTTGCCATTGCTTAATGTATAAAGCTGGGCATATACATCCTCTTTGTAAAAATTACGGATGGAGTTCAGCGTGTAAGCCTTTTTGCCATTCACATAAATGGAAAAATCAGAGATGCTTCCATCGCTGTCTGTGGTAGGTGTAGTCTTGATCTGGATCTTGTCACGCTTGCCATTTCCTGTGATGTCGTACTGACGATAGACTCTGCCAGGCTGCAGAACCACTTTCGTTGGGTTCGTCTTTGCCTGTACAGGACTGGCAAACATAAGGCAAAGGCCAAGTGTGAATAATAATGCAGCCGTTGAAAAAATACGTTTTACCTTTTTCATAGTAAACCTCCGCTCCTGGTAAAAGGAGATGTTTTTGTGATGATACAATGGTGGAAATTTTGCCCCTGGTATCATATAAATATTTGGTGTCGGCTACATTATAAAATTGCGGGAACAGAAACTGTAATCTGCATTTTTCAGGACAAATTCCAGGCACTTAGGCGCAAGTTCGTGCAGATTTAAAATTTTTACCCCGGTATTATGTTAATTGACGAAAATAAATTTATTATCCCCTTCCAGGTAATATTCGATATTTTCCCTGACAACGATCTGAGGAGGCAGGAAATTCATCTCCTGGGAAGGGAGAGTGCCGAACAGAACGTATTCTACAAGATAAACAATAGAATAATAAATCTGGGCTGCAGGGTTCTGGTATACTACAAATGTGCAGGCATCCTTTTCCATCAGCTGCTTCATATCCTGGCTGGTGTCATAGCCTACAGCGATAGGCCGGTGCTCCTTGGGAAACTGGCTGAGATACTTGCCGGCCCCGATCACTCCGGGAGAACTGACAGTATAGATCCCGGCAATATCATCATGCTTGGCCATGGCTTTTTTGATCAGATCAATGGCAAGATCTTCCCGGTCCTTGTATTCGCCACCAAGGATCACCTGGATCCCCGGATAATCCTTGGCTGCTTCAAGAAAACCGGTGATCCGGTCTTCATGGGAAAGTACGGAGTGAAAACCTGGCATGGCAAGGATCTTCCCTTTGCCCTGGAGCATCTTGGCCATCAGGTTAAAGGATACCCGGCTGGCCATGAAAGGATCCATCCCTACATGGAATAAACGTCTGGTGCCTGGTATGTCGGAGTTAAATGTGACTACAGGGATCCCCATATCAGCGATCTTGTTAATATAAGGAGTAAGTTCCTGGCCGCTGGCATTTAAAGAGAAGCCGTCAATGTTGGAAAAATCAATATCCTTGATCACTTCAATCTGCGACTGAGGATCCAGGGCATTGCACCTGTATGTGACGATCTCAATCTTGTAATGGGTAAAATGTTCAATAGCCTTCTCAAGACCGGCAGTAAATTCATCTACAAAATAAGCCGGATATTTGGCGTAGATCACTGCAATGCGAAGACACTTGCTGCGGCTTAATGCACTGGCGATCTTATTGGGCTGATATCCCATTTCATCAGCAATCTTTATAATTTTTTCTTTGGTGGCAGGGCTGATACGCCCCCGGTTGTTCAGGGCACGGTCAACAGTGCCTACGGATGTGCCGGCACGTTCTGCTATCTGTTTTAATGTAATCTGTGGCATGCTATTATAAGTCCTCTATTATGTGTGCTATTAGAATGTCAGTGTTCTCCGTACTGAAGAAATTCCAGTTCAAAACCGTTAGGGTCTTTGGTAAGACCGCCTGTAAAGCCAAGCTTTTCAATATAGGAAACAGGTGAGTGGAACACAAAACCTGCGTCTGTCAGCTTTTTCTCAAGGGCACGGATATCTTCTACCTCAAAGGCAAGATGGCGGGCACAGCCCTTATTGGAAGCGTCTACATCCAGCTGTGGAACATCATAATAATACTGGGTCAGTTCGATCTTGCCACCGCCTGGAAGCGCAAAATAGCGAAGAATATGATCTCCCATATCTACGGAAGGCAGAGCCTGAAGTCCAAGAATCTCTCCATAATAATGAAGTGTTGCGTCTATGTCTTTAATATTGATGGTAACATGGTCAATTTTTTTAATCATTTCTGAATCCTCCTCATAATGAATAATGCAATAATAATGCTGTTTTAAACCATAATGTCATTACAGCAGATGCGCTGTAACACATTCAGGCCTGTAAACATTGAAGGTATTGAACAGTCACCTGCTTCTTGAAATTATACCATATATGTATGATATAACAAAGCATTTCCTGGAAAAACCGGAATATTTATGACCAGGTCTATATGGATGAAAGTCTGGTTAAGGCTGTCATTCAAAATTATGGTGCTGTTCAAAAAGAGTGTGGAAAATACACAAATCAAAACATGTATTTTGTGAATGTTGCAAAACACAAAAAGAAAAACATTTACTGTTTTGAGTAAAACAATCATACCACATAGGCAAAATAATTACAATATCCAAAAAAATCTATTTGACATCATGTATAATATGTGGTATATTCTAATTGCGTAAACGAAAACGCATAACAAAACAACCAAAAAACAGAGAGTAGACCAGTTGAAATGGTCAAAAAACAACTTTGTGCGAAATGGTCACGTAAAACAAAAGAAAATGTGCAAAAACCACAAAAACCTATTGCTTTTCCCGAAACAGTGTGTTATAGTGAGGACAAGCCACAGATGAGGCGAAACCAAAAGAGAAGAGAGAGGTAAATATATGATCTGCACATTGACCATTAATCCGGCAGTAGACAAATTACTTTTTATCCCGGAGTTACATAGAGACAACACCAACAGGATCCAGCGCATAGAGGATGTGCTTGGAGGCAAGGGTACTCACGTATCTGTGAATTTAAGTATCCTGAGCTGCAACAACAGAGCATACGGCATCGGATATGGACAGACAGGCAAAAGGATCGAGAGAATGCTTTCTGACGGTGGCGTGGATGTAGCGTTTTTACATTTTGATGAGGGAGAATCCCGTACCAATTACGCGCTGATTGAAGATAATCATATCTGCACTTTGATTACTGAGAAAGGTAAGATAGTTCCTGAAAAAATCTGCAAACAGCTGATCGACTACATGATGGATACAATGAATGATGGAGATGTACTGGTATTATCGGGAGATGCATCCAATACAGAAATCCCTTTCATATATAATGAAGTAGTAGATGAGCTGAAGCGAAGAGGCAAGGACATCCGGGTATTTCTTGATACAAGCTCCGAGAATCTGCTCCGGGGACTTGAGAGAAAGCCATTTCTTGTAAAGCCAAACGAGGATGAGCTTTCACAGATCATGGGCAAGCCTGTATCTACCGACGAAGAAGTACTGGAAGGTATTCAGCTGATTTCGGAAAAAGGAATTCCCTGTGTGGCAGTTTCAAGAGGCGGTAAAGGTTCCATTGTGAAATATCAGGGAGAGATCTACAAGGTGCACCCTTTGAAGGTTGATGTGATCAACACCATCGGATGCGGGGATGCATATTTAAGCGGCCTTGTATACGGCTTTGAAAAAGGAATGGAATTTCCGGAGATCTTAAAGCTGGCAACAGCGATCTCAGCTGCAACTGCAGAGTCAGACCTGACAGTGGGATATGATCTGAACCGTGCCATGGAATTAAAA
>ONBN01000046.1 GCA_900316115.1 uncultured Eubacteriales bacterium | reverse complement strand
TATTCACCTATCAAGTGAAAAGCAATATTCAATTAAAATACAGTAACTACGTGGCTTTCAGCCACTTTCACGGCTTCGCCGTGAATAATCTAGGATAATAATGAAAAAATAATAATGATGAAAAAGATAATAACGATGAAAAAAGTAATAATAGTGAAAAAGATAACAACAATGAAAAAGATAACATAAATTGGTATGGAGTATTATACCATGCGAAAAATCAATCCAGGAAATCCCTAAGATAAACTTTTGCAGACCGGTTCATTTCACGGGAAAAATCGGATTCGTATTTACGGGCACAAAAAGCACGCATCCAGTCCTGGTAGTCTTTGGCACCGGTATGTCCTGTGAACATATCCTGAATTTCTGCCCCTGTTTTATCCTGATATTCGTTTTCGCATACCATATGGGAAAGAGAAAAACGGTCTGGCTTTGGCCTGGACTGCTGCTGATCTGTAGGATAACCAAGGACAAGCATGCATGCAGGATATACATATTCCGGGAGGTTAAGCAGTGCCTTTACATCTTCTGCATTTTCCATAATGTCGCCAATATAACAGGAACCAAGGTCAAGACTATGGGCAGCAGTTACAGCATTCTGGGCTGCGATGAGAGCATCTTCAACAGCAAGGAAAAGATCACCAGGGCCAGGATCTCTTGGGGTGAGTCCTGCCTCTTTATAAAAAGACAGCCATTTGCGGCAGTCTGCACAGAAAACCAGAACTACAGGTGCTTTGGCAATAAAAGGCTGATGATCGCAAAGATCTGCAAGCCGTTCCTTCTTTTGCTGATCTGTAATGTCCAGGATCGTATATAAAAGCTGGCAGCCTGCAGTGCTGCGCTTAAGATCTGTTCCTTTATTTCCTGTGTAACTGGCTGATCTGTAAATACCCGGACAGATTTCCGGGCATAGAGAGCGTTTATGATCGCATTCATAGACAGACCTCCTCTTTTTCTGAAAAAGTATCCAGAAGTGCATCAATGGAATTGTGAAGATATGGCTTGTATTCCTCCAGTGCAACTGGCTGGGAATACAGGATACAGCTGTAGCAGGTAGAGCCTACCAGCTCAATAATTGTAAAAAGGACAAGCTCCGGGGATTGGAATGTCCTGCCACTGTGAGCCAGAAGATCAAGAAAAGACTGGTAAAAATGATAATCTTCGTCTGTTTCTGTTGTTACTTTTTCTTCAAAAGCACCCTTGAAAATTCCCCATGCCAGATTTTTGGAAATAAAAACAAGAAGGTTATGATCCTTTTCAAGCTGTGTAAGGATATAATCTACAATAAAATGAATCTGGTCGTTAAAATCTGTAAGATTCGCCTTAAGAAGGGCTTCATGTGCATCATAAAAAAGCTCGCCGGTTTTGTGTGAGATCAGTTTGTTGCGGATATCATATTTATCTTTAAAATAAAGATAGAAAGTCCCTTTCGCAACGCCTGCACTTTCTACGATATCTGAAATGGTAGTCTTTGCAATTCCCTTTGTGGTAAAAAGATCAAAGGCTGTGGTGTATAATGCATTTTTCTTTTTTTTCTTATTTAATTCCAGTTTACCCATAAAAAAACCTCCTGGATCGGCAGATATGGAGGAGACAAAGTGTACTTAGTTACTGTAAATGAAATGACAAGTAACTGTATTTATTCCTATTTTAAACAAAAATGACTAAAAGTCAATAAATATATGGCAAAATATTGGAGAAAAAGATATTGACTATTGGTCAGTTTTGGTATATAACATTCCATAGATTAAAACATGACCGTTGGTCATAAAAATTATAAAGGCAGATAAAGACAAAGTAAAGACAAAGTTAATTGCAGGAACAGTATTAAAAAGCAAAGCAAAACAGTAAACAAAACAGAAAGGGAGTTGTGACATCATGAATCGTAATAGAAGGATTGCAACAGTAACCGTAGCAGCAGGAATGGCAGCTGTACTTACCACAGGAACTGTAATGGCAGTACAGGAAACTGGCGATCAGATCACCAAGGAAGAAACGGTATATGTAAATGCAGGTGCAGATGGAGAAGTAACAGATGTAACCGTATCTGACTGGCTGAAGAACTCAGGAACAGCAGATGGAGAACTTGCAGATACTTCTGATCTGTCTGATATTAAGAATGTAAAGGGCGATGAAACCTTCCGGCAGGATGGCGAAAATGTAACCTGGAATACAGATGGTGATGATATTTACTATCAGGGCAAATCCGATAAAGATCTGCCGGTTTCCGTATCTATCAAATATTATCTGGATGGAACAGAGATTAAACCTGAGGATCTGGCTGGCAAGACAGGTCATCTTCGTATGGAAGTAACTTACACCAATACAGCAAAACAGACAAAAAAGATTGATGACAAAGATGTAGATATTTATTCACCATTTGTTATGATGACCGGCATGATTCTTCCTGGTGATAATTATACGAACGTAACCGTAGATAATGGAAAGGTTATCTCTGATGGGGACAAGGAAATGGTTGTAGGTGTGGCAATTCCAGGATTAAAAGAAAGCCTGGATCTGTCCAGTGACTTGTCTGATAAGATTAACATTCCTGAAAGCTTCACAATGGAAGCAGACGTAACAAACTGCCCGGTAAAATCTACTTACACCGTTGCACTTACTGACCTTCTTAAGAACTTTGATTTCAGTGACAATGAAGATCTGGATGAGCTGAAGGATAATCTGAATGATCTGGATGATGCAGCACTGAAGCTGGTTGATGGAACAAGTGATCTTTTTGACGGAGTGGATACTCTGGATGAGAAATATAAAGAATTTGCAGATGGTATTTCTACTTTGCAGGATGGAGTAGGAGAATTATCAGAAGGAGCAACTACACTTTCTGATGGCATCAGTTCTTATACATCCGGCGCAGATACCCTGGCAAGCGGTGTACAGCAGTACACCAAGGGAACGAACACTTTGGCAAAGGGTGTACAGCAGTATACCAAGGGTGTGGATACAGTAAATGATAATATGGGAGATTATGCAAAAGGCATAAAAACACTTACAAAGGGTGTAAATGCTTATGTGAAGGGTGGCAATCAGCTGGCTTCAGGTGTAACCTCTTATGTAAATGGAGCACAGACACTTACAAAAGGTGTTTCACAGTATACAGAAGGTGTGGATACCCTTGCAAAAGGAACAAAGGCTTATGTAGGCGGCATCAAACAGCTGGTACAGGGAATCGGACAGCTGGTACCTGGTATTAATACAGCTGTACAGGGAATTACAAATGCAGCACAGATGCTAAATGGTGTTGCAGAAGATGTGGCAAAGCTTGACAATCCACAGGCAATGATCCAGGGACTGGAAGCTTATGTATCTGGTGCAGCCCAGGTGGCATCAGGAACTACAAACTATATGGAAAAGGCAGCTGCAGTTGTTGACAATCTGGCGAAGCTGCAGCAGCAGAGTGCAGGACTTGGTACTACTGCAGATACTGCAAAGAAAGCAATTGGAACTGTACAGAGCACATTGACAGATGTGATGACAGAAAGTGGCACAGCAGCGAAGGTAATGGCTGATGTGGCAAGCCAGCTTTCTTCCTCAGGTGCCGGCACTCAGTCTGCTGCTTCTGTAAATGCACAGTCGGTAACAGACAGCACAGCAGCTGTCAGCCAGGATCTGGGAAATGCACAGGCACAGATCGCAAGCCTGCAGATTGCTCTTGCCGGAGCTGATATGGATGAAGAAACAAAGGCAAATCTGAATGCGATCCTGAATGGTATCAGCGGCAGTGTTGGAAGTGCACAGACCAATCTTGGTACTGTAAATCAGAATGCACAGGCAGTAGCTGCTAGTGCCAATGAGGCAGTTAATTCAGCAAATGCACAGACTACATCTGCAAATGCAGCTGCATCTACAGTTGCAGAACTGGCAGGTCAGCTGAGTACAGAAGCAGGTAATCTGAACAAGAAGATATCTGATGCACAGACAACTATTTCAGGACTTGGTCTTGAGAACATGACATCACAGCTGGATGGACTGAAGACACTGGAGACAGGTATTGATACACTTGCAACAGAGGCACAGGGACTGAAGAACAGCGCAGATGCTACTAAATTAAGTGCAGGAGCAGCTGGTATCACAGCACAGGCATCTACAGTAGAGTCTGGTGTGAGCACACTTGGCGGCCTTCTTACCAAGGTTGGGGATGTTTCCTCTTTATCTTCAGATTTGGAAAAATTAAATACCGGTGTGAAGGATCTTACAGAGGGTAATACAAATCTGCAGACAGGATATGACACTCTTGTAAAGGCTGATACAGAAAAGCTTCTTGCAGGAGCAGATACATTACTTCAGAAGAGCCAGGAAGTAAATGCTGGTATTACACAGCTTCAGGGGAAAGACGATGCAAATGCAACACAGCTTCTTCAGGGTGCGAAAGCATTACAGGATGCAAAGAAGACTCTGACAGACGGAACAAAACAGATCAATAAGGCAACCGGAAAGCTTCAGAGTGGTGTAAGTCTTCTTGCATCCAACAGTGGAACCCTGTACAGCGGAGCTGGTCAGCTTCTTGCCAACAGTGGTACTTTAAGCAGTGGAGCAGGACAGCTTAGTGCAAACAGCAGTAAGCTGAACAGCGGAGCACAGGAGCTTGCAAGCGGTATCGGAACCTTATCTGATGGTACTGCTGATCTGAAGGACGGAAGTGATCAGGTTCAGGATGGTATCGGTGAGCTGAAAGATGGAGCAGAAGAACTGAAAGACGGTCAGCAGGAATTCTATGATGATGGTATTACCAAGCTGAAAGATATGGTGGATAAAGACCTGCAGGATATCCTGGATCGTCTGGAAGCAATCCAGTCTGATGAGGTTTCTTATGATTCCTATTCAGGAAAAGATTCTTCTATGAGTGGAAATGTGAAATTCATTATTGAGACAGCTTCCATTGATGCACCGGATGCTGAATAATATAGCTGTTAATTGCATTGCCTAAAAAATAAGATTCTGCTATAATAAAGGAAATTTAAAGAAGAGGCTGCCGCAGGATGTGTTCTGCGACAGCCCCCGTTTTGTATGTAAAGGGTGATCTTATGGAACAATCAAAAGCAGGTACAAGGGCAGGCAGACGCAGCAGACCTTCTGTGCGGCAGAAAAAAAGAGCAGATTATTATGATTACAGCCTGGTGGCAGTGATCATTCTTCTGATCTGTTTTGGACTGGTCATGCTGTACAGTACCAGTTCTTATATAGCGCAGATGAATTATAATGATGATATGTTTTATTTTAAGAAACAGGCTGTGATCAGCGTTGGCTGTATTCTCATGGCTATCGGGATTTCCATGTTTGATTATCATCTGCTTATCAAATTTACCATGCCTCTTTATTTCGCTGCCATCTTCCTGATGGGACTTGTTCAGACGTCTCTTGGACATGAATCACATGGGGCCAAAAGGTGGATCCAGATCGGCTCCCTTCCCCAGTTTCAGCCGGCAGAGGTGGCCAAGATCGCAGTGATCGTGTGCCTTTCCTATATGATAGTGAAGATGGGGAAAAAAGTAAAAACATTGAAGGCCTGTATGGTCCTGGCAGGGCTTGGAGGCCTGCAGGGATTGGCAGCCTATGTACTTACCAGTAACTTAAGTACAGCCATTATCATTTTCTGTATTACAGCAGGTCTGATCTTTGTGGCTCATCCTCAGACACGGCCTTTTATGCTTGGACTGGCTGGTATTGCCGTGATTGCAGTGATCGGTGTGCTGATCCTTTCCAAAACACTGGAGACCAGCTCCAGCTTCCGTATCCGCCGTATTCTTGTGTGGCTTCATCCTGAGGATTATGCCAGCGGTGACGGATATCAGACCCTTCAGGCTCTTTATGCCATTGGATCCGGAGGGATTTTCGGACGGGGCCTGGGGAACAGTATCCAGAAGCTGGGAAGTGTACCTGAGGCGCAGAATGATATGATCTTTTCCATTATCTGCGAAGAACTGGGACTTTTCGGGGCATTGCTTGTACTGGCCCTGTTCGGGTATCTTCTGTACCGCCTGTTTTTTATTGCACAGAATGCACCGGATCTGTTTGGAAGCCTTCTTGTAACCGGTATTTTTATACATATTGCACTGCAGGTTATTTTTAACATTGCGGTTGTGCTGAATCTGATGCCTAATACAGGTGTTACCCTGCCCTTTATCAGTTATGGAGGAACTTCCATTATGTTCCTTATGATAGAGATGGGACTTGCCCTTAGTGTGGCCAGAAAGATAAGGTTTCTGGAACCGGAATTTATCATGTAAAAAGTCTTGACATATACTATTACAGATTATATACTCCAAGCTAAAGGCAATATCTTTTAAAGGAGACAAAGAAATGTTAGAAAGAATGAGAGAAATGATCGCTGAGCAGCTGAACTGCGAGGCAGAGACAATTACTGCAGATACCTCTTTTAAGGATGATCTGGGAGCGGATTCACTGGATCTGTTTGAACTGGTGATGGCACTGGAAGATGAATATAATCTTGAGATTCCGGCAGAAGATCTGAATGATCTGAGTACTGTAGGCGATGTGATCGAGTATCTTAAGGACAGAGGCGTGGATGCGTAATCTATTCAATCTCCCCGAGGCGTAAGGCTTCAGGGAGAATTTTTTTAATGTAACAGGAAAATCCGCTGGATATAAATCAGTGGTGTGATTGCATAAAAAAGCCCTGGAGACAGAAAACTTTTTTGTAGGGTCGCTGATTGAAAAATGATATTTCTCTGGTTATAATAAGGACGCAGCAATGAGAACTTGTCCTTTACGCAGGGAGGTAATTTTATGGATGGTTCATACGAAGAAAAGATTGGTTTCCTGAGAAATGTGGTTGACAGAAGCAAATACATGGTATGTCTTTTTGGCGTTGGTATTGGCTCTGGCTGTGGCTGCACAAATTACCGTAATGAAGAGGATGCTTATGATATTGAGGCGAAATACGGGTATTCTCCAGATGAAATGTTCAATGTGACTTTTTTTAATACAAGGGTCGAGCAGTTTTATGAGTTCTATAAGAAGGACATGATCAGTAACCTTGGTACTATGGATGAAGGGCTGTACTGCCTGAAACGGCTGGAAGATGCAGGAAAGCTGAAATGCATCATCACAAGAGATATTTTTTCACTTGCCAGACGGGCAGGATGTCAGAATGTATATGAGCTGCATGGAAGTGTGTTCAAGAATACATGCCCCCATTGCGGCAGAGAGTATCCACTGGAATATATCCGTGATTCCAAAGGAGTCCCTGTGTGTGAGAACTGTGGATCTGTGATCCGGCCTGGAGTATCCATGGTAGGAGAGATCGTGGATAACGGACTGATCTCACAGGCAGCAGAGGAAGTACGCAAGGCAGATACCCTGCTGGTATTAGGCTGCAATCTGAAGGCATCCCTTACAGATACTTTCCTTCGGTATTTCCAGGGAAATGAACTTGTTCTGGTAAATGACCGCGAACATTTTGCCGATAATCGGGCAGATCTTGTGATTCACGGAAATCCTATGGACATTCTGAAGCATTTGGGAGTATAATTCAAGATGCCGGAAGGCATTTTCGGAATATTGTGTAACTATCTGGCTGGCAATAAATCGTGAAAAGACAGACAGTTACAATATCATTTAAGAAAACAGGAGAAAAAGCATGAGTAAGATTCGTACCAGATTTGCACCAAGCCCAACAGGAAGGATGCATGTAGGAAATTTAAGAACTGCATTATATGCATACCTGATCGCAAAGCATGAGGGCGGTGACTTTATTTTAAGAATAGAGGATACAGACCAGGAAAGATATGTAGAGGGTGCTGTAGATATTATTTACCGCACTATGGAGAAGACAGGTCTTCTTCATGATGAAGGTCCGGACAAAGACGGCGGTGTAGGCCCATATGTACAGAGCGAGAGACAGGCGCAGGGACTGTATCTGAAATATGCACAGCAGCTGGTAGAGCAGGGGGATGCATATTACTGCTTCTGCAAAAAAGAAGAGCTGGAAAACATGAAACGTGTAGTAGCCGGTAAGGAGATTTCCATTTATGACAAACGGTGCCTCCATCTTTCCAAAGAGGAAGTAGAGCGTCGTCTGGCAGCAGGAGAGCCCCATGTGATCCGTTTCAATATGCCTACAGAAGGCACTACCACATTCCATGATGTAATCTACGGAGATATTACTGTAAATAATGAAGAACTGGAGGATCTGATCCTGATCAAGTCTGATGGATATCCTACATACAATTTTGCAAATGTAGTAGATGACCATCTGATGGGGATCACCCATGTGGTAAGAGGAAATGAGTATCTTTCTTCTGCACCAAAGTATAACAGGATCTATGAAGCCTTTGGCTGGGAGATCCCGGTTTATGTACACTGTCCGCTGATCACAGACGAGACACATGCAAAGCTTTCCAAGCGTTCCGGACATTCCTCTTATGAGGATCTTCTGGATGCGGGCTTTGTATCCGAAGCGATTGTGAATTATGTTGCACTTCTTGGATGGAGTCCTCAGGACAATAACGAGATCTTCTCCTTACAGGAACTGACAGAGAAGTTTGATTATCATCACATTAACAAATCCCCGGCAGTATTTGACATGGGCAAACTTCGCTGGATGAACGGGGAATATATTAAGAAAATGGATCCGGAAGCATTTTATGAGAGAGCACTTCCTTATATGAAACAGGTATTGACAAAGGATTTTGATTTCCATAAGATCGCAGGCATGGTACAGACAAGAATCGAAGTATTCCCGGATATTCCGGATCTGATCGATTTCTTTGAGAGCGTGCCGGAGTATGATGCTTCCATGTACCGTCATAAGAAAATGAAAACAACAGAAGAATCTTCTCTTTTAGTATTACAGGAGGTTCTGCCTGTACTGGAAGCACAGGAGGATTATACAAATGATCCATTGTATGAATCTTTAAGTGCATTTGTAAAAGAAAAGGGCTATAAGAACGGTTATGTTATGTGGCCGCTGCGTACTGCTGTTTCAGGAAAGCAGATGACGCCAGCCGGAGCTACCGAGATCATGGAGATCATCGGTAAGGAAGAGACTCTGAAAAGAGTAAAGGCTGCCATTGAAAAGCTGGGCAGCATCACAGCACAGGCATGATCTTCTGATAAAAAGAATGAAAAGAAATCCATCTCAACAACGGGCGATCGCCCACCTGTCAGGACCTATGATGGTTCTGGCAGGCCCCGGTTCGGGGAAAACCTCAGTGATTGTAGAACGAACAGCGTATATGGTCAGGGAGAAGAGTATACCTCCGTCTTCCATACTTGTTGTGACCTTTTCAAGGGCAGCTGCAAGAGAAATGCAGGAACGCTTTCTTGCATTTATGGGCATTACAAAAAGCCAGGTTACTTTCGGAACATTTCACGGGGTATTTTACGGCATTTTAAAGCAGGCATATGGGCTTGGTCCGGGAAATATACTTTCAGAAGAAGAAAAATACGGGATCTTAAAAGAACTGGTTCTGGAATACGGAGAGGATATGTCCGGAGAGGGTGACTTTCTGGAGGATATTGCAAAAGAGATCAGTGTGATCAAGGGAAACCGTATCTCTCTGGAGCATTATTATTCTTCCAGCTGTCCGGATGAAGTATTCCGGAAGATCTACCAGGGTTACAAAAAAAGCCTGCAGGCAAAAAGAAAACTGGATTTTGATGACATGCTTCTGTATTGCTATGAACTGTTTATGCAAAGACAGGATATTCTTAAGGCATGGCAGAAAAAATTCCGTTATATTATGGTTGATGAGTTTCAGGATATTAACCATCTTCAATATGATATTGTGCGGATGCTGGCAAAGCCTGAGGATAATCTTTTTATTGTAGGAGATGATGACCAGTCTATATATCATTTTCGTGGGGCAAGGCCTGAGATCATGCTGAATTTCAAGAAGGATTATCCAAAGGCTGACCAGGTACTTCTTGATGTGAATTACCGGTGCAGTGGAAATATCCTGGGGACTGCCATGCAATTGATCGGAAATAACAGGAAACGGTTTGAAAAAAAGCTGTCAACGCCAAATGAATCAGGCAGCCCGGTAGGAATCAGGGAATTTCAGAATCCAAGGGAAGCTTATCTTACGTTGGCATCAGATCTGAAGAAACGGCTGGAAAAAGGGGAGAACCTGGAAGATACGGCAGTGCTCTTCAGGACAAACCAGGAAGCAGAAGGGCTTGTAGGGATCCTGATGGAGTATCAGATCCCTTTTACCATGAAAGAACAGCTTCCCAATCTGTTTAGACATTGGATCTGTCGTGATTTTCTTGCTTATCAGGAAATGGCAAAAGGAGATCTTACCCGTAAAAATTTCCTTCAGGTAATGAACAGGCCTAACCGATATATTGCAAGGGATGCACTGGAAGATCCGGACATAGATTTTCAGAAGCTGAAGGAATATTATAAAGACAAGGACTGGATGTGTGACAGGATCACAACCCTGGAAACCCATCTTCGGATCCTGAAAACTTTGCCCCCTTATGCTGCAGTGAATTTTATACGAAAAGGCATGAAGTATGATGAGTATCTCCAGGATTTTGCAGCATACCGGAAGCTGCGTCCGGAAGAATTCATGGAAGCAGCAGACAGAATCCAGGAAACAGCTATGCAGATGAAGAACCTGGATGAATGGAAAAAGTATATGGAAGAATATACGGAAAAGTTAAAAGAGCAGGCAAGAAAACAGGACCGGAAAAAAGAGGGGGTAACACTGTCTACCCTTCACGGAGTCAAAGGCCTGGAGTTTGACCGTGTATTTATTATGAATGTGAATGAAGACAGCATGCCTTATAAAAAAGCAGTGTTGGAAGAAGCTGTAGAAGAGGAAAGACGTCTTTTTTATGTAGGACTTACCAGGGCAAGAAAAGAGCTGACCCTGTGCTACGTGCGAAGACAGTTTGAAAAAGAGAGACAGCCATCCAGATTTCTGGCAGAGGTCGGGCTTCTGGATGAGAAAAGCAGGTACTAAAAACAGAACACCTGCATATATTGATATTGTTAAAGAGGTGATAGAAAATAGACGCAAATCAGATACAGAACCTGTTTCCGGGAAATATTCGAAGGCTGCTTGTAGATGCCAGGCTGGATTATGAAAAGCTGTATGAGATCCGGTTACGTGTGGGACGGCCTTTGTTTGTTTCCTATGACGGCGGAGAATGTTTCCTGCGAAAACAGGGAGAAGAACAGTACCTGGTTACCCGTGAGGATCTGAAGGAAACCATGGAGCATGTAAGCGGATATTCCCTGTATGCTTATGAGGATGAGATCAGGCAGGGGTTTTTAAGTGTACAGGGAGGGCACAGAGTCGGTGTAACAGGAAAGGTGATCCTGGACGGAAATCAGATTCGGGGGATGAAGTATATCTCCTGTATTAATGTGCGGCTGGCACATCAGGTGCTGGGCTGTGCAGATCCGGTCATGCCCTATATCCAGAAAAATACATGGGTGGCACATACATTGATCGTTTCGCCGCCAAGATGTGGAAAAACAACTTTGTTAAGAGATATTATCCGGCAGTTAAGCAATGGCAGGGAAGGTGTGCCAGGGCTGACAGTTGGTGTGGTGGATGAACGAAGTGAACTGGCAGGCTGTTATCAGGGAGTTCCCCAGAATGACCTGGGACCAAGGACAGACATTCTGGACGGCTGCCCTAAGGCAGAGGGGATGCAGATGCTGATCCGTTCCATGTCTCCTTCTGTGGTGGCAGTGGACGAGCTTGGAAAAGAAGAGGATTATAAAGCAGTAGAGTCTGTGATCCATTGCGGATGCAAGCTGATCGCTACCGCCCATGGAGATTCCATGGAGGATGTGTTGGAGCAGCCTTTATTTAGAATGCTGTGGAAAGACCGGGTTTTCCAGAGATATATTCTGTTGGGAACAGGGGAGCATGCAGGCATGATCCAAGGGATTTATGACAGGAATGGGAATTTATGCTGAAAAGTGCAGGATTGTTTTTGATGGTTCTGGCAGGTACAGGACTGGGCTTTTCCAGTGCCTGCCGTCTTACACAAAGGCTGAAAGCATTGAATATGTGCATGCAGATGGCTGTATATCTGAAAGGAGAGATCCGTTATGGACGGCTGTCCCTGAAGGATGCATTTGCGGATGGTGCGGATAAGCTTTGTGGGGAATACCGGGAGTTTTTTCTTGCAGTAAGCAGGGAACTGGAAGGAAATACAGAAAAAACATTTGCACAGATTTTTAAAGAATGCGGGGAAATGCATCTGGGAAGTCTGGAACTGACCCGGGAGGAGCGGGAAGAATTTCTGGCGCTTGGCAGCAGGCTGGGACATCTGGATGTGGAAATGCAGTGCAGGCAGCTGGAATTGTATGAAATCAGTCTGACTCAGCATATCCGTCAGGTACGTACACAGCTTCCTGAAAAAAAGAAAGTATATCAGAGTCTTGGACTGCTTGGAGGGCTTTTGGCAGCAGTGATGATCTGGTAGAGGGCTGGAAAGGAGGAGACCTTGGAGGTCAGTATTATTTTTAAGATCGCTGCAGTTGGTATCCTGGTCTCCGTGTTGTCCCAGGTACTGAAGCACAGTGGCAGGGATGAACAGGCTTTTCTGGTAAGCCTGGCAGGACTTCTGGTTGTTTTATTCTGGATCGTACCCTATATATATGAACTGTTTGACAGTATCCGGCAATTGTTTGAGCTTTAGGCAGCAGGAGGCAGATATCCATGGATATTATCAAGATCTCTCTTCTTGGAGTATGTGGTGTGATACTGGGATTTCTGATGAAAGGCACAAGGCCTGAGTACACCTGTTTTATTACCATGGGCATTGGCCTGGTGATCCTTGGTCTGGCTGTGGGGAAGATCGCTTACCTGTTTCAGGCGCTGGATCAGATCAGTGAAAGCCTGCCTGTGGATGGAAGCTATTTTCTTACCCTTGTAAAAATGATGGGGATCACTTATATTGGCCAGTTTTCTTCCGGGATCTGCAAAGATGCAGGATATCAGGCAACGGGGGTGCAGATTGAACTGTTCTGCAGGCTGTCTGTACTGGTTTTGTGCATTCCTGTGCTGATGGCACTGCTGGAAACCGTTGAGAGTTTTCTGATATGAAAAGATGGATCATCATATGGCTGGCTGTATGTTTTATTTTTTTTCTTTGGACAGACTGTGCATGGGGAGAGGAGATTGCTTCAGGAGATGATTTTGTGCAGGAACAGCTTCTTGGGCAGATGGATTTTGAAAATGTGCAGCAGATGCTGGATCAGGCGCTTGGAAAAGATGAATTTTCTTTTTCTGATGCAATAAAAAGTATAATGAGCGGAAGCGGGGAAGTTTCAAAAGAGACGTTGCAGAGATTTTTGCAAGGTCTTTTTTTTAACCTTTTAAAAGGAGAAAAGGATACTCTGTTCAGGATATTGCTGCTGATCCTTGGAACTGCATTTCTTACAAATCTGTCTGCTGTATTTGAAGATGGACAGGCTGTGGAAATTACATTTTATATGCTGTATCTGCTTTTATTTATCATGATTATGAATTCCTTCAGTAAGCTGTCACAGAATCTTTATCAGAGTCTTTGCTGGATCCGGGACTTTATGAAGGTGCTTACGCCAGCTTATTTCATGGCAGTGGCAGCATCTACAGGAGCCACTACAGCAGCTGTGTTTTACCAGGGAGTACTTATGCTTACCTGGATGATCCAGTGGATTCTGACTGCCTTTTTGCTGCCTGGTGCAAACCTGTATATCCTGTTGTGCCTGGTGAACCATCTGTCAAAGGAAAGCATGCTAAGCAAATTGGCAGATCTTCTGGAAAGTCTGATCAGCTGGGGACTGAAAAGCCTGATTGGGATCGTTACAGGACTGCAGATCGTAAAAGGAATGGTAGCACCGGTGATGGATTCACTGAAACGGACGGCTATTGGAAAAACTGCCAGTGTGATCCCAGGCATAGGAAATGCAGTAAATGCAGTTACGGAACTGGTGGTTACAACCGGTGTGCTGGTAAGAAACTGTGTGGGAGTGGCTGCCCTTCTTGCTCTTTTGATCACTGCTGCAGCACCTGTATTACATTATGGCTTTTTATGTCTGGCATACCGTTTTCTGGCAGCACTTGCCCAGCCTGTGGCAGATAAAAGGATCGTAGGCGCATTGACCACAATGGGGGAAGGCTGCGGTCTGCTTCTTCGGATCCTTCTTACAGCAGAAGTATTGTGTATGCTTACATTGATCATTCTTACATTAAGCTTTGGAGGGGGAGGATGAAAGAAAGCCTGTATGCCTGGATCAAAAACCTGGCTGTTTTTTATCTCCTTTTTACAATGGTGCTTCATCTGGTGCCGGCAGGAAAATATGAAAAATATGTACGCTTTTTTATGGGACTTTTGCTGATCCTTTTACTTTTGATCCCTGTGTTTACTTTGCTTGGTAAGGCGGATGAACTGGGGCAAAGCTTTCAGCTTTTGTACGCAAAGGAAGAGGAGGAACGGAAAATACAGGAAGGGGAAAACCTGCAGAAAATGTTTATCTGGAAAAATCTGGAAAAACAGCTGGAAGAAGAGATAACAGAAGAATTAAAGAAGAAGTACATGGAAGTAAAGGGTGTGGAAATACATATAGAAGGAGAAACCATAAAAGCAGTGCTGCATCTGCAGGAAGAACCAGATCAGGAACTGGAGAGGGGGCTTAAGGATGAGCTTTTGGAGCAATGGGGGATCTCTGCTGGAAACTGCCAGATCCAGGTTGAAAAAAATGAACCGGACACAGTGGATCACGCTCTTTCTGATAGGACTTCTTCTGGGAGTGATAGCAGTTCCTACTGAAAAAAAGAATGGATCAGATAATGGGACAGAAAAGGCAGTCAGGGAGGAGGTGCAGGAACAGGGGAATGCATCAGCTTTGGAACAAAGGCTTCAGGAAGTGCTTTCCGGTATGGAGGGGGTGGGGAAGGTGCAGGTCATGCTTATGACTGGAAAGGAGAAAAATACCTTTGGTTTTGGCAGTGACAGCAGTGATCTGATCACAGGAGTGCTGATCGCTGCCCAGGGAGCGGACGATCCTGTGACTGTACGGGAGATTCAGCAGGCAGTGATGGCATTATTTCAGGTGGAAGCCCATAGAATTAAAGTAATAAAAATGATATAAGGAGAGGCAAAGTGAAAAAAGTTTTAAAAAAGAATCAGGTGATCATCACCTCCCTGGCAATCCTGATCGCAGCAGCTGGTTATCTTAATTTTGCTGATGTGGATCTGGGCTTTAAGGATCAGGAGGCCAGCAGCAGTATCCTTGAAGATGTGGATTATGACCTGACAGATGAAACAGCCCTTCTGGATGAGAACGGGGCAGATGGCACCGGGGATACGGAGGATGTGACTGCTCCGGGAGAAGCCGTACTTACAGGGGCATCCGGTTTTGCTGCCCAGGCAAAGCTTTCCAGGGAACAGATCCGTTCCCAGAATAAAGCGGATCTTCAGGACATTATCAACAATCAGGATATCGGAGAGGAACAGAAGCAGGAAGCCGGAAAATAGTGTGATCACACCTTTAAGCCAAAGTGCTGAAGAAAGTGGCAATAAGGATGCGGGGATCAGCCAGACACCTGACCAGGAATCCGAAGAAACATCAGCTGAAACAGATGTGAGCGGGGATTTGGTTGAAACAGAAGGAATCTACGACTGACACAGCCGTTTACTGAGGAAATTCCCTTGACAGAAAAGCTTTTCATATACTAGAATAGGAATGTTTATGAGTTGTTAAGGAAAAACTATTTATGACAGACCATTTTGCAGGAGGCATGCTGTGTCAAAATATACGAAAGAAATAGAAAAAAGAAGGACATTTGCAATTATTTCACATCCGGATGCTGGTAAGACCACGCTTACGGAGAAGTTTTTGCTGTATGGCGGAGCCATTAATCTGGCCGGAAGTGTTAAGGGCAAGGCAACGGCCCGTCATGCAGTTTCAGACTGGATGGAGATTGAAAAGGAAAGAGGTATTTCTGTTACTTCTTCTGTACTTCAGTTCCACTATGATGGATATTGTATTAACATTCTGGATACCCCAGGACATCAAGATTTCTCTGAGGACACTTACAGAACATTGATGGCAGCAGATTCTGCGGTAATGGTCATTGATGGATCCAAAGGTGTGGAGGCCCAGACTAGAAAGCTGTTTAAGGTGTGTGTGATGAGACACATCCCTATTTTTACGTTTATCAATAAAATGGACCGGGATGCCAATGATACCTTTGATCTTCTGGATGAGATCGAGAAGGAGCTTGGCATTGCAACCTGCCCCATTAACTGGCCAATTGGCTCAGGCAAGAAGTTCCGTGGTGTTTATGACAGGAATACAGAAAAGATCCTTACATTTTCTGATACCCAGAAAGGAACAAAGGAAGGGCATATTGAGGAGATCCCTCTGCAGGATCCAAGAGCAGATCAGGTGATGGATCCGGAGCAGAAGGAGCAACTCCTTGAAGAGATCGAGCTTCTTGACGGTGCAAGCGCTGATTTTGATCAGGAGCTTGTAAGCAAGGGAGAATTAACCCCTGTATTTTTCGGATCCGCACTTACCAATTTCGGTGTGGAAACTTTCCTGGAGCATTTCCTGGCTATGACCACTTCTCCGCTTCCAAGGATGTCAGATGCAGGGCTGGTGGATCCTATGTCCGATGATTTTTCTGCCTTTGTATTTAAGATCCAGGCAAATATGAACAAAGCCCACAGGGACAGGATCGCTTTTATGAGGATCTGTTCCGGTAAGTTTGATGCCTCCCAGGAGGTTTATCATGTACAGGGAGAAAAGAAAATGCGTCTTCTTCAGCCACAGCAGATGATGGCAGAGTCCAGACATGTGGTGGATGAGGCTTATGCAGGAGATATTATCGGTGTATTTGACCCGGGCATCTTTTCTATTGGAGATACCATTTGTGCGCCTGGCAAGAAATTTGCTTTTGAAGGGATCCCTACCTTTGCACCGGAGCATTTTGCAAGAGTACGGCTTTTGGACACAATGAAGAGAAAGCAGTTTGTAAAAGGAATCACACAGATCGCCCATGAGGGAGCTATCCAGATCTTCCAGGAACTGTTTGGAAATATGGAAGAGATCATTGTGGGAGTTGTAGGCATGCTTCAGTTTGATGTACTGAAATTCCGTCTTGAGAATGAGTATAATGTAGAGATCCGTCTGGAGAGTCTTCCTTATGAACATATCCGCTGGATCGCGAACAAGGACAAGGTGGATGTGGACAGCATTACCGGTACTTCAGATATGAAGAAGGTAACAGACCTTAAGGAAAATCCACTTCTTCTCTTTGTAAATCCATGGAGTGTGGGAATGACCCAGGACAGAAATCCGGATTTAATATTAACGGAATTCAGCAAATAACCCTTTTCATTTATTGGGTGATTTGGTATAATTATAGACAACTGAATATAACACCTTAGGAGGGTTATCATATGGCTGAAAAGAGAACAACATATAAGATACAGGATCTTGGCGGCATTGGTGAAGTGAATATTGCAGACGAAGTGGTTGCGATCATTGCAGGTCTGGCAGCTACAGAGGTTGACGGAGTTGCTTCCATGGCCGGTAATATTACAAATGAGCTGGTAAGCAAGCTTGGGATGAAGAGTCTTTCCAAAGGCGTAAAGGTGGAAGTGCTGGACGGGGTTGTACGTGTGGATCTTACCCTGAATATCCAGTATGGCAAGAATATCCTGGAGACAAGCAAGACAGTCCAGGAAAAGGTTAAGTCTTCCATCGAGAATATGACCGGGCTTGAAGTGGCAGATGTGAATATCCACATTGCCAGCGTAGATATGGAGAATGAAAAAGGAAAGTAAGGCTTTCCTTTTTTATATTGCGGGAGGAAATTATGCGAAGAAGGGAACTAAGAGAACATATTTTTAAACTTCTGTTCATGACTCAGTTCAATTCCCAGGATGAGATGGGAGAGCAGGTGCAGCTTTATTTTGAAGGCCTTGCTGAAGGCGAAGAGAAGGATCTGGAGTATATCCGGGAGAAATATAACCATGTACTTGAGCATCTGGAGGATATCGACAGACAGCTGAATGAGACAAGCCATGGATGGAAGACAAAGCGAATGAACCGTGTGGATCTTACAGCTTTAAGACTGGCTGTTTATGAGATCGAGTATGACCCGGATGTTCCCACAGGGGTTGCCATCAATGAGGCAGTGGAACTGGCCAAGCGTTTTGGCGGGGAAGCCTCAGGCTCCTTTGTAAACGGTATCCTTGGTAAGCTGGCAAATGAATAATATATATTCTGTAGGACAGGTAAACAGCTATGTGCGTAATATGTTTACCCAGGATTATTTCCTGCAGAAGCTTCAGGTAAAGGGAGAAGTATCCAACTGCAAGTATCATACCAGCGGACATATCTATTTTTCCCTGAAGGATGAGACAGGCACCCTTTCCTGTGTGATGTTTGCAGGTCAGAGAAAGGGTCTTGCATTCCGTATGAAGGATGGAGATCAGGTTGTGGTAGCCGGTACCATTGATGTTTATCAGAGGGATGGCAGATACCAGATGTATGCCAGGGAGATCACTCTGGAGGGAGCAGGAGATCTGTACCGTAGATTTCTGCTTCTGAAGCAGGAGTTGGAAGAGATGGGCATGTTTGCCCAGGAATATAAGCAGGAGATCCCCAGATTTGTAAAGCGTCTGGGTGTTGTGACTGCGCCTACAGGGGCTGCGGTCCAGGATATCCGCAATATTTCCCTGCGCCGTAATCCGTATCTGCAGATCATTTTGTACCCTGCCCTTGTACAGGGAGAGGGAGCACCGGAAAGCATTGTAAAAGGGATCCAGACTCTGGACAGTCTGGATCTGGATGTGCTTATTGTAGGCAGAGGCGGTGGATCCATAGAGGATCTGTGGGCCTTTAATGATGAAAGAGTTGCCAGAGCGATTTTTGAGTGTCATACCCCGGTGATCTCAGCTGTAGGACATGAGACGGATTTTACCATTGCAGATTTTGTGGCAGATTTACGGGCACCTACTCCGTCTGCTGCTGCAGAACTGGCAGTGTTTGATTATAAGAGTATTGTGGACGCAGTCGATTCCGGCAGGGAACGGCTGCATCGTGCCATGTGGGGTAAACTGCAGCTGATGCAGAGCAGGCTTGAACAGTATCAGGTACGGATGCAGTATCTGAATCCCCAGGGAAGACTGCGGGACAGACAGCAGTATGCAGCCGATATGGAAGAAAGGCTTTATAAGGGGATGGAGGCAAAGATCCGTGAGAAGCGGAACCTTCTTGCATTATACCTGGAGAAGTATGCAGGACTTTCCCCTCTTCGGAAGCTGAACCAGGGATATTCCTATGTGACGGATATCCAGGGACATGCAGTGACCAGTATAGAAGATATCAGAGAAAAGGACAGGCTGTTTATCGCTGTCACAGACGGCAGGATTGAGACAGAGGTAATAGGTACGAAAAAGGAGGAGCCATGGCTGAAGTAACAGAAAATCAGGAAGAACTGTCTGTGGAGACTGCTTTTCAGGAGCTTGACAGACTGGCTGGCAGGCTGGAGGATCAGGAGACTTCCCTGGAAGAATCCTTTGCCTTGTACAAAAAAGGAATGGAACTGTTAAAGTATTGCAGCGAGAAGCTGGACACAGTAGAGAAAAAAATGCTGCAGATCAATGAGGATGGGACATTCAGTGAATTTTCAAAGTGAATTACAGGAAAAAACAAAAGAAGCAGAAGAGATAATCCGCAGTTATCTGCCAAAGGAAGAAGGCTTTGCCGCTCATCTGGCCCAGGCCATGAATTACAGCATATGCTCCGGAGGTAAGAGACTTCGTCCCATACTTCTTGGGGAGACATACAGACTGTTTGGCGGCAGCGGACATGTGGCAGAGCCTTTTATGGCTGCCATTGAGATGATCCACACACATTCCCTGGTACATGATGACCTTCCTGCACTGGACAATGATGACTATCGCAGGGGGCGTCTTACCACCCATAAGGTGTACGGGGAGGCTATGGGAGTTTTAAGCGGTGTGGCTCTTCTGAATTATGCATATGAGACTATGGCAAAGGCATTTGCCCTTACGAACAGGCCACAGAATGTGATCCGTGCTATGGAGATCATGACCCATCATACCGGACTGTACGGTATGCTTGGAGGACAGAGCGTAGATGTGGAAAATGACGGCAAGCCTGTTTCAAAGGAAATGCTGGATTATATATATGAGAACAAAACATCTGCACTGATCCAGGCTTCCATGCTGGCAGGAGCAGTTCTGGCAGATGCTGGTGAAGAAGAACTGGCAGTGATCGATCAGGCTGCAAAGAATATCGGCCTGGCTTTCCAGATCAGGGATGATATTTTGGATGTTACCAGTTCCCAGGAAGAACTGGGCAAGCCGGTACACAGTGATGAGAAAAATAACAAGACTACATATGTAACGCTTATGGGGATCAGCAAAGCCTCAGAGCATGTGGCAGACTTATCCGGGGAGGCAGTGGCTCTTCTGGATAGCCTGAACCGAAAAAATGAATTCCTGGATACACTGGTAAGGGAACTGGTGGGACGCAGGAAGTGAAAGAAGGATACGGATGTTTCTGGAAAAGATAAATAAGCCAAACGACATTCATAAGATCGCACTTGCTGATTTTCCGCAGCTTGCAGATGAGATCCGTCAGTTTCTCATTGAATCCGTAAGCAGGACAGGGGGCCATCTGGCATCAAATCTGGGAGCTGTAGAGCTTACCCTTGCCCTTCATAATGTACTGGATTTCCCGGAGGATAAGCTGATCTGGGATGTAGGGCATCAGGCTTACACCCACAAGATTCTTACCGGCAGGAAGGATGCATTTGCCACCCTGCGTAAAGAAGGGGGCTTAAGCGGTTTTCCTAAAAGGGCAGAAAGTGACTGCGATGCTTTTGATGCAGGCCACAGTTCCAATTCCATATCCGCAGGACTTGGCTATGTGCGTGCACGGGATCTGTTAGGGAAGAAGAACCATGTGGTGTCTGTGATCGGAGATGGTGCCCTTACCGGCGGTATGGCTTACGAGGCACTGAACAATGCAGCAGAGCTGGATACGAATTTTATTATTGTGATCAATGACAATAATATGTCCATATCCAAGAATGTTGGTGGAATGTCCACGTATTTAAGCGCCCTGCGTACAGCAGAGGCTTATACCGGCATGAAGATGGGAGTTACAAAGGCTGTCAAGAAGATCCCTAAGGTGGGAACCGCCATGGTGGATGCTGTCCGTCGTACCAAAAGCAGTATCAAGCAGCTTTTTATTCCAGGCATGCTGTTTGAAAATATGGGACTGACCTACCTGGGACCTGTGGATGGCCACAATATGCGGCAGATGATGAAGCTGTTCAATGAAGCCAAAAGGGTGGAAGGGGCAGTTGTGGTACATGTGATCACAGAAAAAGGCAGAGGTTATAAGCCTGCAAGCACTTATCCGGACAGGTTTCATGGTACAGGTCCTTTTGACATAAAGACAGGAAAGGCGCTGACTGTAAAAGAGGCGCCTACCTATACAGACGTATTTGCAAAAGCAATGGTTCGTCTTGGAGAGCAAAATCCAAAGCTTACAGCCATTACTGCGGCTATGCCGGAGGGAACCGGGCTGAAAGCATTTCATCAGGCGTTTCCTGACCGGTTCTTTGATGTGGGGATCGCAGAAGAGCATGCAGTCACATTTGCAGCAGGACTGGCCCTTGGCGGGATCGTTCCTGTGGTGGCAGTTTATTCTTCTTTTCTTCAAAGGGCAGTGGATCAGATCCTTCATGATGTGTGTATGCAGAAGCTTCATGTAATATTTGCCATTGACCGGGCAGGGCTGGTAGGTGCAGATGGAGAGACCCATCAGGGGAATTTTGACCTTTCCTACCTGAGCATGATGCCAGGGATGACTGTGATGGCGCCGAAGAATGGATGGGAGCTGGAAGCTATGCTGGAAGCAGCAGTAGAAGGGGACGGGCCTTATGCCATCCGCTATCCAAAAGGAACTGCCTGTACAGAGTTTCAGCAGTTTCAGGCACCCATCCTTCATGGAAAGGCAGAGATCCTTTCCAGAGGGAAAAAGGCAGCCATACTGGCAGTAGGCAGCATGGTATCTGTCTGTCAGGATGTAGTGAAGCTTCTGAAAGAGCAGGGAATAGAGCCTACTTTTGTAAATGCCAGATTTGTAAAGCCTTTAGATACAGCTTTGCTGGATGAACTGGCGGAGGATCATCAGCTGTTTGTAACTGTAGAAGAAAATGTGAAAAGCGGCGGTTTTGGAGAGCATGTATGTGCTTATATGGAAGCATGCCATCCAGGATGCAGGGTGATACCTATCGCCATCTGGGACAGATTTGTGCCCCATGGAAGTATTGACAGCCTTCGCTGCAAGGTAGGACTTTCAGCAGCAGAGATTGCACAGGCAGTAGAAACGGGGATTTCATAACATGAAAAAAAGACTGGATATCTTACTGGTAGAGCAGGGACTTGCTTCTTCCAGAGAAAAAGCAAAGGCATATATTATGTCCGGAGATGTATATGTGGACGGACAGAAAGAAGATAAAGCCGGATCCATGTTCGGAGAAGGCGTAAAGATCGAGATGCGTGGGAATACTCTGCCCTATGTGAGCAGAGGAGGTCTGAAGCTTGAAAAGGCAATGAAGAATTTTGACCTTGACCTGACTGGCAAGGTGTGTATGGATGTAGGAGCGTCAACAGGCGGTTTTACAGACTGTATGCTGCAAAACGGAGCTGTTCGTGTGTTTTCCATTGACGTAGGGTACGGTCAGCTGGACTGGAAGCTTCGCAATGATCCAAGAGTGGTGTGCATGGAAAAAACAAATATCCGTTACGTGGTTCCGGAAGATCTGGGTGAGGCTGCTGATTTTTCCTCTATTGATGTGTCCTTTATTTCTTTGACAAAGGTATTGCCTCCGGTACGCCAGCTTCTGAAAGAAGATGGAGAGATCGTGTGTCTGATCAAACCTCAGTTTGAGGCAGGCAGGGAAAAGGTTGGCAAAAAGGGTGTTGTCCGTGATCCGGCGGTTCACAGGGAAGTGATCGAAAAGGTTCGTGATTTTGCCATGGGGATTACTTTGGAGCCATGCCATCTGTCCTTTTCACCGATCAAGGGACCGGAGGGAAATATAGAATATCTGCTTCATCTGCAAAAACGTCCGGAGGGAACCGTGGTAACAGATCAGCTGCAGACTACCGTAGAGTCTGTGGTAGAAGAAGCTCATGGTATGCTGGACAGGAAATAGGTGGATCAAATGGATAAGTTTTATGTGATCACAAACAGTGAAAAGGATCGGGATCAGTCTTTTACAGATATGATCGTATCTTATCTGAAAAGTCATGGAAAGAGCTGCCAGGTACAAATGGCCAAGCGGAAGCAGGAAGGACCTTATCATTACACGGATCCGGAGCAGATCCCTGAGGACACCCAGTGCGTGATCGTACTTGGGGGAGATGGCACCCTTCTTCAGGCTGCCAGGGATGTGGTTCATTGTAAGATCCCTCTTCTTGGAATCAATCTTGGTACTCTTGGCTTTCTGGCAGAGGTTGACCGGCAGTCTGTATATCAGGCTCTTGATAAGCTGATGCGGGGAGACTATGAGGTGGAAGAGCGGATGATGCTTTCCGGCACTGTATATAGAGGCAATCAGGTGATCGGAAGTGATCTGGCGCTGAATGATATTGTGATCGGCAGGGAGGGACCTTTAAGGGTTGTACGTTTTAAGAATTTTGTAAATAACGAATATCTGAATTCCTACAATGCAGACGGGATCATACTGTCCACACCTACCGGGTCTACCGGGTACAGCCTTTCTGTAGGAGGGCCTATTGTATCCCCAAGCGGTACAATGATCATCATGACACCAATTGCCCCTCATACACTGAATTCCAGAAGTATTGTTTTTCCGGAAGAGGATGTGATCACAGTAGAAGTGGGAAAAGGCAGACATGAGGATCAGGAAAAGGCAGTTGCTGCTTTTGACGGGGATGCGGTGATCCATTTAGTTACAGGCGACCGGATCGTGATCCGCAAGGCAGAGGAAAAAACAAAGATCCTGAAATTGAATCATTTAAGCTTTGTGGAAGTGATCCGCCAGAAAATGCGTGACAGTTAGGCAAAGAAAAGAGACAGGATACAGCATCTGGATCAGGGAGGATGAAAAGTGAAATTAGCAAGACATGAAAAAATTATCGAATTGATCCGGCAATATGATATAGATACCCAGGAAGAACTGGCTGCCAGGCTGAATCAGGCAGGCTTTAAGGTGACACAGGCTACGGTATCCAGGGATATACGGGCACTGAAGCTTACAAAGGTAACTGTAAAGGATGGGAAGTCCCGTTATGCTATCCTGGATCACGGCTCTTCAGAGTTGGGAGACAAGTATTCCAGAGTGCTGAAGGATGCAGTGATCTCCATGGACACAGGCCAGAATATGGTAGTGGTAAAGACGGTTACAGGCATGGCCATGGGTGTGGCTACAGCGCTGGATGCGCTGAAATGGCCGGAGATCCTTGGGTGTATTGCAGGGGACGATACCATTATGTGTGCCTGCAAAACGTCTGAGCAGGCAGTAAGTGTGGTAAAGAAGCTGAATGAAATCGCAGGAAGCTAAAACGGCATTTTGCGTATAATAAGGAGGTGGCTTTTGTGCTGGTTCATCTGCACGTAAAAAACCTTGCACTGATCGAAGAAATAGAAGTGGAATTTGGCCCTGGACTGAATATCCTTACAGGAGAGACAGGCGCCGGAAAATCCATTCTTTTAGGCTCCATACAGCTGATCCTGGGAGGGAAGACTTCCAGGGGGATGATTCGTGAGAATGCATCCTACGGCCTGGTGGAGCTTTTATTCCAGATTGAAAATACGAAAGCAAAACAGGCTCTGGAAGCTATGGACATTTATCCACAGGATGGACAGGTACTTCTGTCAAGGAAGATCATGGAAGGCCGGAGCATCAGCAAGATCAACGGGGAAACATGTACTGTAGCCCAGATGAAGGCAGCAGCAGCCTGCCTGATCGATATTCATGGTCAGCATGAGCATCAATCCCTTCTGTATCCGGATAAACAGCTGGAGATCCTGGATGCCTATGGCAAAGAAAAGATTCAGCCTGTAAAAGAAAAAACAGAAAAAGCTTACAAGGAATACCGTAAATGTGAGAAAGAGCTTCAAGCCTTTAATATGGATGAAGAACAGAGAAAGCGGGAAGCTGCTTTTCTTGAATTTGAAGTCCAGGAGATTGAAAAAGCTGCCCTTAAAGAGGGGGAAGATGAGGAACTGGAAAAGGCTTACCGGAAGCTGTCCAATGGCAGGAAGATCGTGGATGCCCTGCAGGCTGTGAGAGGTCTTACCGGGTATGAAGGAAGCAGTGCAGGAGAGCTTGTAGGAGAAGCACTTCGGGAATTGTCCAGGGTTTCAGAATATGATGAAGAACTGGCAGGACTGGAAAGCTCGCTGGGAGAGGTGGACAGCCTGTTAAACGATTTTAACCGGGAACTGTCCTCCTATATGGAGGATATGGTTTTTGACCAGGAGACATTTGACCAGACAGAGCGCAGGCTGGATCAGATCAATGGTTTAAAGGCGAAATATGGCCAGAGCATTGAGAAGATCCTGGAATATCAGAAGCAGCAAATGGAAAAACTGGAAAAAATAAGAAAATATGACCAGCTTTACCAGGAAGCAAAAGAAAAACTTTCCCAGTGTGAAAAGGTTCTCCTGAAAAATGGGGATGAATTATCAGAAATCAGGAAAGAATATAGCAGACAGCTGGAAGCAAAAGTGATACAGGGACTGCAGGATCTGAATTTTGCAAATGTGGATTTTGCGATTTCCTTCAAAAGGGCCAGAAGCTGTACGGCAGCAGGATACGATGTTATTGAATATGAGATATCCACCAATCCGGGAGAAAGCAGGAAGCCTCTTGGTAAGATCGTATCCGGTGGTGAGCTGTCAAGGATCATGCTTGCCCTGAAAGCCATCCTGGCAGACAGGGATCAGATCGAAACCCTTATTTTTGATGAGATTGATACCGGTATCAGTGGTAGGACTGCCCAGAAGGTATCCGAGAAAATGGCAGTGATCGGCAGACATCATCAGGTGCTTTGTATTACCCACCTGCCTCAGATCGCAGCAATGGCAGATACTCATTTTGAAATAGAAAAACATGTGGAAAATAATGAAATGATCACCCAGATCCATACACTGGAAGGAGAAGATTCCATCCGGGAACTGGCAAGGCTGCTTGGCGGTGCAAGGATCACAGATGCAGTGCTGGAAAACGCAAGGGAAATGAAAGAATTGGCACTGGTACATAAAAATACAAGACTGAAATAACGGATTTATCACATACTAAGAGAGGAATGACCGGAACAAATGACCGGCTTTTCCTCTCTTTTTTTATGTAAAAATGATGAATACAAAGGAAAAGGATGTGACAAAATGAACCCAAAGAAAAGATACAGACGTTTCCTTTTATGGTGTCTTGGACTGGATCTGCTGGTCATAGGGATCCTGGGATTTCATTATCTGAACCGGAAAATACCGGATGAGATCCACGTTGAAAAAGGACAGGATCAGGATGTGTCTGCAATGCTGGCCCGTCCCTTTGTTACATTTGATGATGCAGTACCTGTTTCCGGGGATGGGGCTTATTTTCTGCCCTGCCGTCTGTTCGGGCTGATCCCTTTTAAGGATGTGAAGGTAATACCTGCAGAAAGCACTAGCCTTCTGGTAAGCGGAAGTACGGTAGGACTTTATATGAAAACAGAAGGAGTGCTGATCATTGATACAGGGGAAATCCTTTCCAGGGAGGGCAAACAGGAAAATCCTGCAGAGGATATTGTAAAGCCGGGAGACTATATTGTTGCCATTAATCAGCAAAAGGTATCCTGTAAAAAGGAACTGATAAAGGATCTGAAAAGCATTGACGGGAAAGAAGTAAGCCTTACCCTGAACAGACAGGGAAAAGAGGTTATGGTATCGCTCATGCCTGTGGTGGATCAGGTGGGAGATTACAGGCTTGGGATCTGGGTAAGGGATGACACTCAGGGAATCGGTACTCTGACCTACGTGGATGCAGCCGGAAATTACGGAGCACTGGGACACGGGATCAGTGATGTGGATACAGGAGAACTGCTGTCTATTACCGGCGGTTCTTTATACAAAGCCCAGATCCTGGGGATCCAGAAGGGAAGCAAAGGGAATCCAGGGGAACTGTCAGGACTGATCCGATATAATGTAGGAAATGTGCTGGGCTCCATTACTGCAAATACAGCTAATGGGATCTATGGAAAATATCAAAGTACAGGCAGTGACGGAATTGCCTTAAAGGAAATGAAGATCGGCTACAAGCAGGAAATGGAAACCGGCCCTGCATCTGTTTTATGTAGCGTAAATGGACAGGTAAAAGAATATGCTGCAGAAATTACAAAAATAGACATGAACCATCAGGACAGTAACAAAAGCTTTGTGATCCATGTGACAGATCAGGAACTGCTTGAGAAAACCGGCGGGATCGTACAGGGTATGAGTGGAAGTCCTGTGATCCAGAACGGAAAGATCGTGGGAGCTGTAACCCATGTTTTTGTGCAGGATTCAGCCAGCGGATACGGGATTTTTATTGAAAATATGCTGGCAGAAAAAGGGTAAAAAACGGTTGGATATGGCGGATAAAAGTCGAAAGTTATCGAACGAAAATCCAGTGAAACCGACACTTTCGGCTTGATTTCCCCATTTGGATTCCACTATAATATCAACTGTTAATCCAGTAGAAAAGGTAACAGGTTAGGAGGAGAGATGCCTCATGGAAAAGTTAAATGTGGCTATTGCGGATGATAACGAGAAAGTGACAGAAGTACTGGGACGTATGATCGAGGAAGACAAAGAACTTTCACTGGTAGGAAAAGCACACAATGGAGAAGAAATCTGTAACATCATCAGGGAAAAACAGCCGGATGTGGTGATCCTGGACATTATTATGCCTAAGATGGACGGACTTTCTGTAATGGAAAGGTGTGTACATAGCAGTGTGCTGAAAAAGATCCCTGCGTTTATCATAGTTTCTGCTGTAGGGCAGGAGCGGATCACAGAGGATGCTTTTAATCTTGGGGCTGAGTATTATATGCTGAAGCCTTTTGATAATCAGATGCTGCTGAATAGGATCAAACATGCAAGACATCTGGGAGACAGAAGAAGAAAAGAGATTTCAAGACAGGGAAAAGGTGAAGAGGGTGGCTGCTTTTCACAGGGAGACCTGGAACGAGATGTGACAAATGTGATCCATGAGATCGGTGTACCGGCACATATTAAAGGATACCAGTATTTAAGGGATGCCATCATCCTGTCTGTAAATGATATGGAAATGCTGAATTCCATTACAAAGATCCTGTATCCTACCATAGCAAAAAGACACCAGACTACGCCAAGCAGAGTGGAAAGGGCTATCCGTCATGCCATAGAAGTGGCATGGAGCAGAGGAAAGATGGATACCATAGATGCACTGTTTGGATATACGGTAAGTACAGGTAAGGGAAAGCCTACCAATTCAGAATTTATTGCCCTGATCGCAGACAAAATCAGACTTGAATATAAAAATCGCTCTTTCCATTAGAAAGGATATAGAGTATAATAAAAACAGTAATACGATTCTCCGGATACAAAAGGAGAACGCAGTGAATCCATACCAAGGAGGGAGTTTACGGATGAAAAATATACTTTTTGCAGCGTCTGAGGCAGTGCCTTTTATTAAAACAGGAGGGCTGGCAGATGTAGTTGGATCCCTGCCAAAATGTTTTGATAAGAGATATTTTGACATTCGGGTAATATTACCGAAGTACGCCTGCATGAGACAGGAATGGAAAGATAAAATGGAATATGTTACCCATTTTTACATGGATCTTGGGTACAAGAACTGCTATGTTGGGATCCTGAGGATGGAATACGATGGGATCCAGTTCTATTTCATTGACAATGAATATTATTTCAGTGGTCCGAAGCCTTATGATACTGTACCGTGGGATCTGGAGAAGTTTGCATTCTTTTCCAAAGCAGTGCTTTCTGTCCTTCCGGTGATCGGATTCAGACCGGATGTGATCCACTGTCATGACTGGCAGACAGGCCTTGTGCCGGTTTATCTCCATGACAGCTTCCAGCAGAATGAATTTTTCTGGGGGATCAAGACTGTTATGACTATCCACAACCTGAAGTTCCAGGGTGTGTATGATGTAAAGACCATTAAAGAAATTACAGGACTGTCTGATTACTATTTTGTACCGGACAAGCTGGAAGCCTATAAAGATGCCAATTTCCTGAAGGGCGGTATCGTATTTGCAGATGCAGTGACTACTGTAAGCCGTACCTACGCAGAGGAGATCAAGACTCCGTTCTACGGAGAAGGGCTGGACGGTTTGTTACGTGCACGTTCTGGAAGTCTTCGTGGTATTGTAAACGGTATTGATTATAATGATTTCAATCCGGATACAGATATTTTCCTGACTTCCAAGTACAATGCAACCACATTCCGTAAAGAGAAGATCAAGAACAAGATCCAGCTGCAGAAGGATCTTGGACTGGAGCAGGATCCAAAAGCCATGATGATCGGTATTGTTTCAAGACTGACAGACCAGAAGGGCTTTGATCTGATCGCTTATATCATGGACGAGCTTTGCCAGGATGCAGTACAGATCGTTGCACTTGGTACAGGTGAGGAGCGCTATGAGAATATGTTCCGTCATTTTGACTGGAAATATCATGGCAAGGTATCTGCACAGATTTATTATGATGAGGGTATGTCCCATCGTATTTACGGGGCAGCAGATGCATTTCTCATGCCGTCCCTGTTTGAGCCGTGCGGACTGAGCCAGCTGATGAGCCTTCGCTATGGTACTCTTCCTATCGTTAGGGAGACAGGCGGCCTGAAGGATACAGTAGAGCCATACAATGAGTTTGAAGGCACTGGTACAGGCTTCTCATTCTGCAATTACAATGCACATGAGATGCTCAGCACCATCCGCTATGCAGAGCGTATCTACTATGATAAGAAGCGTGAATGGAACAAGATGATCGACAGAGCCATGGCACAGGATTTCTCCTGGGGCAATTCTGCAAGGCAGTATGAAGAGATGTACAATTGGCTGATTGGCTGATCCTGTCATATTTTGTCGAAAGATAATCCATTCTTATTTGCAGGAAAGACTTGACAGAAACACAGATTTATTATACTATGGTAGCAGAAAACACGAACATAGGTTCGCATTATGGAAAATACAAGAATAAGGAGACTGCCATAGAATGATAAATGAAGAAAAGCAAAAAGCCCTGGAGGCTGCTCTGGGGCAGATAGAGAAGCAATATGGAAAAGGCTCTGTGATGAAGCTTGGCGAGTCAGGTGCCAGTATGCAGGTGGAGGCGGTTCCTACAGGATCCCTTAGTCTGGATATTGCACTGGGAGTAGGCGGCGTACCCAAGGGACGTATCATAGAGATTTATGGACCTGAGTCCAGTGGTAAGACTACCGTAGCATTACATATGGTAGCAGAGGTTCAGAAGCGTGGCGGGATTGCTGGCTTTATTGATGCAGAGCATGCACTGGATCCTGTTTATGCGAAGAATATAGGTGTTGATATTGATAATCTTTACATTTCACAGCCGGATAATGGCGAGCAGGCACTGGAGATCACAGAGACTATGGTCCGTTCCGGAGCTGTGGATATTGTGATCGTAGACTCTGTTGCAGCCCTGGTTCCCAAGGCTGAGATTGATGGAGATATGGGAGACAGCCATGTAGGCCTTCAGGCAAGGCTGATGTCCCAGGCTCTGAGGAAGCTTACAGCTATTATCAGCAAGTCCAACTGTGTAGTGATCTTTATCAACCAGCTGCGTGAGAAGGTAGGCGTTATGTTCGGCAATCCGGAGACTACTACCGGTGGCCGTGCGCTGAAGTTCTATTCTTCTGTGCGTCTGGATGTACGTCGTGTGGAGACACTGAAGCAGGGTGGAGAGATGGTAGGTAATCACACAAAGATCAAGGTAGTGAAGAACAAGGTTGCACCGCCGTTTAAGCAGGCTGAGTTTGATATCATGTTTGGTACCGGGATCTCCAGAGAGGCAGATATCCTGGATCTGGCAGCAGACTGCTCCATTGTTAATAAGAGTGGTGCATGGTATGCCTACAATGGCAATAAGATCGGACAGGGCAGGGAGAATGCCAAGGCTTATCTGAAAGAGCATCCGGAAGTCCGTGATGAGATTGAGAAAAAGGTAAGGATCCATTACCATCTGCTTCCTGAGGAAGAGGAGACAGCATCTGCCCAGGATGATGTACAGGCAGAGGCAGCAGCTTCCCAGGAGGATGAGGCCTGATCCATGGGACTTACAAGAGAAGAACAACAGGCGGCCCGCAGGAAGGCGTTACTCCTTCTTGAGCATATGGACCGTACAGAGAAAGGCCTGTCTGACCGTTTGCGTCAGGCAGGCTTTTGTGCAGAGGCAGTTGAGGATGCTGTAGCTTATGTAAGCTCCTTCGGATATGTGGATGATGACAGGTATGCTGAGAATTACATTGCATATAGGATCCAGTCCAAGAGCAGACGTAAGATCCTTCAGGAACTGCTTCAAAAAGGCGTGGATAAGGAGACTGCCCAGGCTGCATGGGAGCGGGCGTCAGAGTATACACAGCCGGATGAACAGAAGGTTCTTAAGGAGGCTGTCCTTAAGAAATGCCAGCCAGGCACAGTCCTGGACGAAAAGGGGATGCGCCGCCTTCAGGGCTTCCTTTTACGCAGAGGCTTTGGCTACAGCGATATTTCCCATGTGCTGGAGGAAATGCAGATCCGGATGGAAGTTGGAGAAAAATCTGAATTTTGAGAAAGTTTTAGCGGTAAGAGGGATTGTATCACGGTAAAATTTAAATTTCCTTTTTCAGTAGAAAAACTTGACATAATTCTCAAAAACATATAAACTTATATTGTTGTAATTGTACAATGAAAACCGAATAAGGAGGTGCTCCTGTGACAGGCACAATTATTGTTGCATTTGTCGCTGTGGTAGTCGCGCTACTTATTGCAGTTCCTATTACTAGTAAAGTTGCTGTGGCAAATAAAGTAAAAAAAGACGCAGAAACTGTTGGATCGGCAGAAGACAAAGCCAGAGGCATCATAGATGAAGCTTTGAAGACAGCAGAAACGAAAAAACGGGAAACTTTGTTGGAAGTGAAGGAAGAATCTCTCCGTACAAAAAATGAACTGGAGAAGGAAACCAAGGAACGAAGAAATGAACTGCAGAAGTATGAGAAACGTGTCTTATCAAAGGAAGAGGCCGTAGATAAGAAAGCGGATGCAGTTGAGAAGCGTGAGGCAGAGTGCACAGCGAGATATGCTGAATTACAGAAGAAAGAAAAAAGGGTGGACGAACTTGAGCAGAAAGGAATTCAGGAACTGGAAAGGGTTTCAGGACTGACTTCAGAACAGGCCAAGGAAGAGCTGCTCAGATCTGTGGAAGATGATGTGAAGGTTGATGTTGCAAGGCTTTACAAAGAGCTGGAGAACAGGGCAAAAGAAGAAGCCGGCAAGAAAGCCAAGGAGTATGTGGTAAATGCCATTCAGAAATGTGCAGTTGACCATGTAGCAGAAGCAACGATTTCTGTTGTGCAGCTTCCAAGCGATGAGATGAAGGGACGTATTATCGGCCGTGAAGGACGTAATATCCGTACACTGGAAACACTTACAGGTGTAGATCTGATCATTGATGATACACCGGAAGCAGTTGTTCTTTCTGCTTTTGATCCGATTCGTCGTGAGATCGCCAGAGTTGCGCTTGAGAAACTGATTGTTGATGGAAGAATCCATCCGGCCAGGATCGAGGAAATGGTTGAGAAGGCACAGAAAGAAGTAGAAGCCCAGATTCGTGAGGATGGGGAGACTGCTGCTATGGATGTTGGTGTACATGGTATCCATCCAGAGCTTCTGAAGCTTCTGGGAAGGATGAAATTCCGTTCCAGTTATGGACAGAACGCATTGAAGCATTCCATTGAAGTGGCACAGTTATCCGGTCTTCTGGCTGGTGAAGTAGGTGCGGATGTGCGTGTTGCCAAACGTGCCGGACTTCTGCATGATATTGGTAAATCCATTGATCATGAAGTAGAAGGCTCACATATTCAGATTGGTGTAGATCTTTGCAAGAAATATAAAGAATCTGCAATCGTTATTAATGCAGTGGCTGCTCATCACGGAGATGTAGAACCAGAGTCATTGATCGCCTGCATTGTACAGGCAGCAGATGCTATTTCTGCAGCCCGTCCTGGTGCTCGTAGAGAGACACTGGAAACATATACCAACCGTCTGAAACAGTTAGAGGATATCACCAACCAGTTTAAAGGGGTTGAGAAGTCCTTTGCCATTCAGGCTGGTCGTGAGATCCGTGTTATGGTTGTTCCGGATCATGTTTCAGATGCAGATATGGTTCTTCTGGCAAGAGATATTGCTAAGCAGATTGAAGCAGAGCTTGAATATCCAGGCCAGATCAAAGTAAATGTGATCAGAGAGAGCCGTGCAGTGGATTATGCCAAATAATCCAAGTTGTCATTCAGGAAAGTAAGATACAGGAATCGTTATTCCCCAAGGGAAACCAAAGGAAAGCGGTTCCTGTTTTTTGTGTAATGGAGATTATACAATAAGAAATTTTCATAATAAGAAATGATTCTGTAATGTTCCGGTAACTAGAATCTGCATAAATTTCCTGCAGGAAGCGTAAGATGAAAAAGAGACAAGATGCCATACCAGGCTGATACATCATAAAAAGGCAGGAGAAGGATATGGGAAAGAAGGAAAGCAGAATAAAACGAAAAGAGTTTTTTCCCTGGTCGGCTTTATTTTTTTGCGGCTTTTTTGCGGGCACCATTCTTCCCAATATTCTGTGGAAAATGAAATGGCGGCAGAAAACAGTGGCTGCCATGTATCTTCTTAGTTCCTTTTCCGGACAGGAACTGGCAGGAACCCGGCTTCTTGGGGAAATCCTGAAAAGCAGGGGCAGCTTTTTTATATTATGTGCTATATGTGGATTTACTGTATTTGGAGTGCCGCTGGCAGTGGGAACTGCAATTACTGTGGGACTGGAGATCGGTGCAGTGCTTACAGTATGTATCCTTCAGTTTGGGCTGACAGGGGCTGCTGCTGGGATTTCCCTGCTTTTTCCTCAGTATCTGATCTATCTGCCTGTGCTGTTCATGCTTTTGGATATGGTTTTTAAACAATCCTTAAGTATGTGGAAGAACCAGGGGCTGTTTCCAGAAAAAGCTGCCCTATGTAAATCCATGGATAACAGAAAAAATTTTGGTGACTTTAAAAATATTTTGAAAGAATTTACACCATATGTGGTGTAAGTTACCATAAAAAAGTCGACATTTTGTGTAAAAATACGATAAGCCCTGATTTTTCAGTATTTCAGAGGAAAAAAGGGTTTGATTTTATGTTAATTTCAAAGTATAATACAGTTACATTTTTGTTGTTCAGAATGGGGAGTATGGACGACAAGTAATGAACGTGACAGGAAGAAGAGAAAATGGAACGAGAGATACAGGATTTCATCAGTTATCTGCATGAAACAAAGAAGTCATCTAGCAATACGGAGATTTCCTATGAGCGGGATTTGAGAAAAATGGCCAGGTTCTTGGAAGACCGGGGGATCCGTGAAGCAAAGGCTGTACGTGAACTTGATCTGGAAGGATATCTGGATTACATGGAGCGTGGAGAATTTGCGTCTTCTACCATATCCAGAAGCGTAGCGTCCATCCGGGCTTTTTTTCAGTATCAGATGAAAGTTAATGGTATGGAGAAGGATCCTTCCGATAATCTGCGCCCGCCAAAGGTAGAGAAGAAAATGCCGGAGATTTTATCCATTCAGGAAGTGGATCGTCTGCTTCAGCAGCCAGATCTGAATACTCCGAAAGGGATCCGTGATAAGGCAATGCTGGAGTTATTATATGCTACAGGCATGAGAGTCAGTGAGCTGATCCATCTGCAGGTGGATGAGGTGAATCTTCAGCTGGGATATGTGACCTGCCGGGAGCATGAGAAGGAAAGGATCATCCCTATTGGTAATGTGAGCCGGGAAGCCTTGATCCTGTATATGGATAAGGCAAGGGATACTTTCGTTAAAGACAGTAAAGAGAGGACCCTGTTTACCAACTGTTCCGGTAAAGCCATGAGCAGACAGGGATTTTGGAAAGTGCTGAAAGGTTATGCAGATGCAGCAGGGATCCGGCGGGATATTACACCACACACCTTGCGTCATTCCTTTGCAGTACATATGCTGCAAAATGGAGCAGATATTAAAAGCGTACAGGAAATGCTGGGCCATTCAGATATTTCCACAACGCAGATATATTTAAGCATGAATATGAACCGTATGCGGGACGTATATATGAAAGCCCACCCCAGACACTGATCTGAGGCGGGCTTTTATAATATGTCTTTCATTCACTTATAAGCAAGCTCATGTGGATTTAGAACCCTTGCTCCTGGTATATGCATATCAGCACAATTCAGCGATTGTGTATAACAGCTTCTCGGATTCTTCCCATCCAAGGCATGCATCGGTAATGGACTTACCGTAGATGTGAGGTGCACAGCCAATCTTCTGATTGCCTGGCTCAATGTAGCTTTCGATCATAAGACCTTTTACAAGGTTATGGATATCAGTATCTACAGCACGGCTGTGAAGCACTTCTCTTGCAATACGAACCTGTTGTTCATACTGCTTATTGGAATTGGAGTGGTTGGTATCTACGATAGTAGCCATATTCTTCAGACCTTTTGCTGAATATTTCTCGTAAAGAAGACGCAGATCCTCATAATGATAGTTAGGAATAGCCTCTCCATGTTTGTTCACTGCACCACGAAGGATCGTATGTGCAAAGTCATTTCCGGTTGTCTCTACTTCCCATCCACGATAGATAAAACGGTGGCTGCCCTGGGCTGCAACAACAGAGTTAAGCATAACACTGAAGTCACCACTTGTAGGATTCTTCATACCTGCAGGGATATCCATACCGCTGACTGTAAGACGGTGCTGCTGGTCTTCTACAGAGCGGGCACCTACAGCTACGTAAGAAAGAATATCAGAAAGATAACGCCAGTTCTCAGGATAAAGCATTTCATCTGCACAGGTAAATTCGCTTTCCTGGATGGCATGGATATGCATTTTACGGATGGCGATCAAGCCGGCAAGCATGTTTGGCTTCTTCTCCGGATCTGGCTGATGGACCATACCTTTGTAGCCTTCTCCTGTTGTACGTGGCTTATTAGTATAAACTCTTGGAATAATTAAAACTTTATCTGCAATTTTCTCCTGAACCTTCCGAAGTCTTAACAGGTAATCGCATACAGCATCTTCGTTGTCTGCAGAGCAGGGACCGATGATGGCAAGAAACTTATCAGACTTTCCTGTAAATATGTCACGGATCTCACTGTCACGTTTCTCTTTGAGAGCTTTGATCTTTGCATCAATAGGGTATTGATTGCGGATTTCGTCTGGCGTAGGTAATTTTTTGATGAATTCAAAACCCATTTTCTTTCTCCTTTGCATTTTGCTATCAATTTTGTATTATAGAACAAGTTTTTGAGAATGTCGATAGAAAAATTATTGGAGCCTTGAAGGAAATGTCTGTTTTGGGTGGGTACAGTACCGGATCAGGGCAGTAAGATGTAGTAATGACAAAAGTAGTTCACCGGACAGCATGCCATAAAAATAACCACGAATCCCCATGGAAGGAATGGCAAATAATACGAACAGGATCCGAAGAAGAGCTCCGGACATGTTGTGGAACAGGCAGCGGGAAGCTTTTCCAAGGCCGTTTAATATACTTGCCATGGCAGTGTTCATGTATAAAAAAGGACATATAAGAGCCAGGGAAGTAATATAGTTGCCTGCAGTAATGCTGTTAAAAAGAAAGACACCTGCAAAGTGCCCAAATAAAAGAAAAAACAGGGAGCAGATGCTTCCGAGAAAAAGACAGCCCATACAGGAGCGGCGGATCACATAGGAAATCCGCTTTCTGTTTCCAAGAGCCTGAAGCTGAGCCACGGAAGGCATCAGCATTACTGCAGCAGAGGTAGTAAGCGCAGAAGGAAAAAGAAGAAGGGGAAGCGCCATGCCTGTAAAAACACCATAGACTCCAAGTGCATCTGTGCGGGACAGACCGTATGCCTGCAGCTGTCCGGGGATCAGTACCACTTCAATACTTCCAAGGAGAGTAAGTAGTACTTTATTCAGGGTATGGGGAACTGATTCCAGAAATAGCTGACGGATGGACGTAAAGGGATGAGAAATGGCGGTAATCTTATAGGAAGCTTTTTGAAAATGGATTCCAAGAGTGAGAAGGGATGCAAGGCAGGCAGCAATTTCTCCGCAAAGCGCCCCAATGCCTGCAAGAAGTGGCGTAACCGGCTTTTTTTCTGATAAAAGGATCAGAAAGACCAGGTAGGAACTGCCAATCCGGACTGCCTGTTCAAGTAACTGGATGCAGGAAGGGATCAGGGTCTGCTTCATAGAATAGTAGTAGCTGTTGATGCAGGTATGTAGTGCACTGAGAGGAAAACTAAAGGCCATCAGATAAACAAGAGGAAGGGTGGCTGGCTCTTTCAGGATCTGCACTGCAAAGAGACCGGCATTTTTATACAGCAGAAAAGAAATACAAACAGAACAAAACATGCAAATGCCTGTTCCAAGGAGGAAAGCATCCTTTGCCTGATGATCTTTTCCAAGAGCCGACAGTGATGCACAGACCCGGGAAATCACAGCCTGCATGCCAAGAGCAGTCACTGCGAGAAGTAAAGTAGAAAGGGGAAGGGAAAGCTGATAAATCCCTACTCCCTGTGCACCAATGGTGTGGGAAAGGAATATCCTATAAAAGAAGCCTGCCAGCCGACTGAGAAGTCCTGTACAGGTAAGGATCAGGGTTCCTTTCAGAAAGTGTTCTTTTGACATAACAGTACCGCCTGAATGGATCTTTTTTCTTATTATATTCCAAAAACCACCTTGACAGAACGAATGGTATCTGGTAAAGTTAGGTGAAATCCAAGGAAAACACTAGGAATTAAAAAGAGGCGATAAGATGAAATTTTCCACACGGGCAAGATATGGCCTCAGGGCATTGATCGATTTAGGCATGTACAGTGAGACGGAGAGTGTATCTCTTCAAAGTATTGCTGACAGACAAGGGATTTCCATGGGATATCTGGAGCAGCTGATGGCGCTTCTTAAGAAAGCCGGTTATGTGAAAAGCAGCCGGGGAGCCTGCGGAGGATACCGCCTGGCAATGCCAGCCAGTGAGATTTCCGTGGGAGACGTTTTAAGGGTGCTGGAAGGCAGTCTGGAGGCTGTGGAGTGTGCAGGCAACGAGGACAGCGGTGGATGTACAGGTGCTGATGTCTGTGTTGCCAAATACGTATGGAAGCGTATTAATGACAGCATTACACAGGCTGTGGATACGCTGACCCTGGGAGAACTGATCTGCGAAAGCATCAAAGTGCAGGAAAAGAATCAGGGACAGCAAAGAGGCAGCGGAGTGATCTGCCCTAACAGCCGTACAAAAAACGAAGAGTGATTTTTCATTCTGTAAAGCAGTGCCAGGAAGTCTGCTTTACTATGACAGGAGGACATAAAAATGGGAAAAATGATATATCTGGATAATGCAGCAACAACAAAGACAGCACCGGAGGTTGTGGAAGCAATGCTTCCTTATTTTACAGAAATGTATGGAAATCCTTCCAGTGTATATGATTTTGCAGGAAAGAGCAAAGACGCTGTGACAAAGGGCAGAGAGCAGATCGCAAATGTTCTTGGCGCAAAAAAAGAAGAAATCTACTTTACAGCAGGTGGTTCTGAGGCTGATAACTGGGCATTAAAGGCAACTTTTGAAGCTTACAAATCCAAAGGCAACCATATCATCACAACCAAGATCGAGCATCATGCTATTCTTCATACCTGCGAATATCTGGAAAAAGAAAGAGGTGCAAAGATCACCTATCTTGATGTAGATGAGAACGGTGTTGTGAAGCTTGACGAACTGGAAAAGGCTATTACACCGGAGACAATCCTGATTTCTGTTATGTTTGCAAATAATGAGATCGGTACACTGCAGCCAATCAAGGAGATCGGTATGATCGCTAAAGAGCATGGCATTCTTTTCCACACAGATGCAGTACAGGCATTTGGCCAGGTTCCTATCAATGTAGATGAGCTTGGGATCGATATGCTCAGTTCCAGCGGCCATAAGCTGAACGGACCAAAGGGCATTGGCTTTTTGTATATCCGTAAGGGCGTTAAGATCCGCAGCTTTGTACATGGCGGAGCACAGGAGAGAAAGCGCCGTGCAGGTACTGAGAATGTGCCGGGTATTGTTGGATTCGGTGTGGCAGCAGAGCGTGCAATGCAGTCCATGGCTGACCGTACTGCAAAAGAGATCCAGGTAAGAGATCATCTGATCAGCCGTATCACCAGTGAGATACCATATGTAAAATTAAACGGACACCCACAGAAGAGACTTCCAAACAATGTAAACGTAAGCTTCCAGTTCGTAGAAGGAGAGTCCATGCTTCTGATGCTGGACAGCTTCGGTATCTGTGCATCCAGTGGCTCTGCCTGTACATCCGGATCCTTGGATCCTTCCCATGTACTTCTGGCAATCGGGCTGCCTCACGAGATCGCACATGGCTCCCTGCGTCTTACTTTAAGCGAAGAGACGACTATGGAAGATGCTGACTTTGTTGTGGATAAGTTAAAAGACATTGTGGCAAACTTAAGAAGCATGTCTCCATTATATGAAGATTTCATGAAGAAACAGAACAAATAAAGAAGCTAAATCTTAAAAAATTATAAAAGCACTTGTCAGGAGGAAAAAAACATGTATAGTGATAAAGTAATGGATCATTTTCAGCATCCCAGAAATGTAGGAGAGATCGAGGACGCAAGCGGCGTTGGTACAGTTGGTAATGCCAAATGCGGTGATATTATGAGGATATTTCTGGATATTGATGAAGAAACCCATATTATAAAAGACTGTAAATTTAAGACCTTTGGCTGTGGCGCTGCAGTAGCTACCAGCAGTATGGCAACAGAGATGGTAAAAGGCAAGACCATTGAGGAAGCTATGGAAGTTACCAATAAGGCAGTTATGGAAGCACTTGACGGACTTCCGCCAGTAAAGGTACACTGTTCCCTTCTGGCTGAGGAAGCCATCCATGCTGCATTATGGGATTATTCCCAGAAGCATGGCATTAAGATCGAAGGCTTAAAGAAGCCGAAGAGTGATATCCATGAAGGAGAAGAGGCAGAGGAAGAGGAGTATTGATCCCTTCCCCGGCCGGGGATACAGGTGAGGGCTGCAGTCGTTATAGCAGATATGAGAAGATTCATCATAAATGCGAGATAAAAAGAAAAGGGTGACCGTGAGGTACAAAGCAGTTACGAAAAAGGAAAATAACGATGACAGGACTTACAAATCAACAGGTTCAGGAACGAATCGACGCAGGCAAAGTAAATGCAAATGAGAACCCTAATACCAGGACATACAAGCAGATTATCCGTGAGAATACGCTGACATTTTTCAACTTTCTCAATCTGGTGCTTCTTGTCCTGGTTCTTTTAGTGGGATCATATAAGAATTCCATGTTCGTAGGGATCATCATTATCAATACGGTGATCGGGATCGCCCAGGAGATCAGGGCCAAGAAGACTTTGGACAAGCTGGCAATCCTTACTGAGAACAAGGCAGTGGTGCTGCGGGAAGGGCAGAAGTGGAGTGTTCCTACAGATCAGCTTGTTATGGACGATATTTTGTTTCTGAAGACCGGGGATCAGATCCCGGCAGACGCAAAGGTGCTTGAGGGAAGCATTGAGGTAAATGAATCCCTTCTTACAGGAGAGGCAGACAATCTTACCAAGAATCCGGGAGATGACCTTTTCTCAGGAAGCTTTGTTACAGCAGGAGAGGCCTGCTGTCAGGTTGTTCATGTTGGCAAAGACAATTATGCATCACAGATCACAAGCGAAGCCAAGGAATTTAAAAGACATAATTCTGAACTGCGTAATTCCCTGAATGCCATTTTAAAGGTGATCAGTATTATTATCGTACCAATGGGGATGATGCTGTTTTACAAGCAGTATTATATTGCAGGGGATAATATCAGGGATGCAGTAGTGAATATGGCATCTGCAGTTCTTGGTATGATTCCGGAAGGGCTTGTACTGCTTACCAGTGTTGCACTGACTCTGGGCGCTTTGAACCTTACCAGGAAGAATACCCTGGTACAGGAGTTGTATTGTATTGAGACACTGGCAAGGGTAGATACACTGTGTCTGGATAAGACAGGTACCATCACCTCCGGCTCCATGAAGGTGCAGGAAGTGGTTCCCTATAAAGCTGCTTTAAAGCAGACAGAAGATACCGGGGAGACAGAAAATACATTGCCGTCCCTGCCGGCTGTGACAGGTACCGCTGGAACAGATATAGCTGAAGCTGGCATAGAAACAGGCATAATTGAAACAGATACAGCTGAAACGGGCACAGATCAAAGCACAGGACAACTCCTTACTTCGGAGACAGCTGCAGACCTTGAAAAGGGCCAGGAAGAGATCTGCCATATTATGGGGAATCTTCTGTATGTGTTAAAGGATAAAAATGCCACAGCAGAGGCATTGAACCATTATTTTGCAAAGAAAAATGACCTGAAGCTTTCCCATGTGATCCCATTTTCCTCTGACAGGAAATACAGTGGGGCTGTGTTTGAGGGGGAAGGCACTTATCTGATGGGAGCAGCACAGTTTTTATTCCCTGAAGGGAATCAGCCGCTTCTGGATTCCTGTGCTGTTTATGGCGCACAGGGATTAAGAGTGCTGGTACTTGCTGCAAGCAAAGAAGAAAGCACAGGTACAGAGCTTCCGGGAAGCCTGGAGCCTTTAGCTCTTTTCCTTCTTACAGATGTGATCCGTGAGGATGCACCGGAGACACTTGCATTTTTTGACAGCCAGGGCGTTGATCTGAAGGTGATCTCAGGAGATGACCCGGTTACAGTTGCTGCCATTGCAAGAAAAGCAGGACTTAAGGATGCAGACCATTATATAGATGCTACCACCATTACCACACCGGAAGAAATGGAAAAGGCAGTGACAGAGTGTTCTGTATTTGGAAGGGTAACACCGCAGCAGAAAAAGGAAATGGTTCTGGCTTTACAGAAACAGGGGCATACGGTAGCCATGACCGGAGATGGGGTAAATGATGTACTTGCCTTAAAAGAGGCTGACTGCAGTGTGGCAATGGCAGAGGGCAGTGATGCTGCCAAGAATATTGCCAATGTGGTGCTTCTGGATTCCAATTTCTCGGCTATGCCTGATATTGTGAATCAGGGACGTCGTGTAGTAAATAATATCCGTACAGCAGCATCCATGTTCCTGATCAAGACGATTTTCTCAGTGCTGCTTTGTCTGATCACCATTTTCTGGGGAGACGCTTATCCCTTTGAGCCTATCCAGATGTCGCTGATCAGCTCCTGCGCTGTAGGGATTCCTACATTCCTGCTTGCACAGGAAAATAATTTCAACAGGATCCAGCAGGGTTTTCTGCGCTATGTATTTATGAATGCATTTCCGGCAGCAGTTACCATTACAGGCTGTGTATTTTCCATTATGCTGGTGTGCCAGAATGTATATCATTCCAATGCTATGCTGAATACTGCCTGCGTACTTGTTACAGGATGGAATTATATGGCTGCGCTGAAGACTGTTTATGCGCCATTGAACCGGTATCGTAAAGTGATCATTTATGGCATGCAGTTTATCTTTTTTGCAGCTGCAGTGATCCTGCAGAAGCTGCTTGCCCTGGGAGCGCTGGAATTTGGCATGATCATCCTTGTATTTATTCTGATGACATTCTCACCGGTGCTGATTGATGTGATCACAGCGTGGATCCGGACTCTTTATGAAAGACTTGAGGAAAAAGAAAAAAGAGAAGACAGAGGCTTCCTCTCACTTCTCTTTGGAAAAATACAGAAATAATATAATTGAAGCATTATTTCGCTTTTGGTGCAGGCACAGAGGTGCCTGCATCTTTTAACATTGAAATCAAAAGATCACAGCTTCAGGAACTGAGGCTTGCGTCCGGAAAAAACAGCATAATATGTGAAGCCGCAGTCTGCTAAAAGGTCTGCGGCTTTTTCAAAGTCATAAGCCACTTTGGAAGGATCATGGGCATCTGCGCCAATGGTAACGATCTCACCGCCAAGCTCACGGTAGCGGCGGATCACCTGTTTGCATGGATTAGGCTCTCCAAGGCCGTAATGGTAGCCACCAGTATTAACTTCAAGACCTACCTGTCTGCGGATCAGCTGCTTCAGGATCTCATCCAGGATATCCTGAAAGCGTCCGTAAGAGTAGGAGGCGTTTTTCCCTGGACCGTATCGTACAACATAGTCCAGATGGCCATAAACATCCATCTGGTCAAAAACAGAGAGATTTTCCAGAATGGATTCAAAATATTCCATATAGCAGCGTGTGACCTTACGTCCCTGGTAAAACTTGGGATAATAAGGATCCTGACCGTGTACTACATGGGAGGAGCCAATAACAAAATCAAAAGGATGATCCTTTAAAAGCTGCTGGAACTGCCCGGCAAGGTGAGGCTGAAGGCCGATCTCGATCCCGAAACGGATCTGCAGATCCTGGCTGTATTTTTCCTTCAGCTGACACAGCTTTGTATGGTAGGCGGGGATATCAAGGTCAAAGATCAGGCCCTCCGGGTCAGCAGGATAATCCGGATCAAAGTGTTCGGTAAAGCAGATACCGGAAAGATTTCTGGAAATGGCTGCCTGGATCATGTCTTCCATTGGGGTTTCTGAATCAGCAGAAAAGGAAGAGTGCATGTGGCAGTCCCACAGGATCTGTTTCTTCATAGCTGAAAATTCCTTTCATTCGAGAGTATTTTGGACATATGCCTTTATTTTCAGAGCGTGTTCAGAGCATATGTTCTTATTTTAAAGAGTGTTTTGAACATATGCCCCTATTGTAGCACAAGTTTAGGAAGTTTTTATAGATGATTATAAGGTTTTTTCTAAAATGCTCTTGAATTTTTGTTTGGAATTAGGTACAATATGCCGTAGGTTGATGTTTCTTTCACAAAGATACATCATAATTTACCATTTAATTCATAGGAGGAATTTATCATGGCAGTAAAAGTTGCAATTAACGGTTTTGGACGTATCGGTCGTCTTGCATTCCGTCAGATGTTCGGAGCAGAGGGATTTGAAATCGTTGCTATCAACGATTTAACATCTCCTAAGATGCTGGCTCACTTATTAAAATATGATTCCACACAGGGAAGATACGCTCTTGCAGATACAGTTAAAGCAGGCGAGGATTCCATCACTGTTGACGGAAAAGAGATTAAGATCTATGCAAAAGCTAACGCTGCTGAGCTTCCATGGGGAGAGATCGGTGTAGACGTTGTTCTTGAGTGCACAGGTTTCTATACATCCAAAGACAAAGCACAGGCTCATATCGATGCTGGTGCTAAGCATGTTATCATTTCCGCTCCGGCTGGAAACGATCTGAAGACTATCGTTTACAATGTAAACCATGAGACTCTTACAAAAGAGGATCACATCATTTCCGCAGCTTCCTGTACAACAAACTGCTTAGCTCCAATGGCTAAAGCATTAAATGACCTTGCTCCGATCAAATCCGGTATCATGTGCACAATCCACGCTTACACAGGCGATCAGATGACACTTGACGGACCGCAGAGAAAAGGCGATCTGAGAAGATCCCGTGCAGCTGCAGTTAATATCGTTCCGAACAGCACAGGTGCTGCAAAAGCAATCGGTCTGGTTATCCCAGAGCTGAACGGCAAACTGATCGGTTCCGCACAGCGTGTACCAACCCCAACAGGTTCTACTACTATCCTTACAGCAGTTGTTGAAGGAAACGTAACAAAAGATCAGATCAATGCAGCTATGAAAGCAGCTTCCAATGAGTCCTTCGGATACAACGAGGACGAGATCGTATCCAGCGATATCGTTGGTATGAGATTTGGTTCTCTGTTTGATGCTACTCAGACAATGGTTCTTCCACTTGAGAATGGCACAACAGAGGTTCAGGTTGTTTCCTGGTATGACAATGAGAACTCCTACACAAGCCAGATGGTTCGTACAATCAAACATTTTGGTAAACTGCTGAACGCTTAATTTCCGGCAGAGTAGAGTTTCAGTGCTGTAAAGCATACAAATAGACTCAGAGAAGGGTCCGGTCTGTATTGGACCGGGCCTTTTTGTCTGTATAAAGTTAAAAGGAGGCATAACAAGATGCTGAATAAGAAATCTGTTGATGATATCAACGTAAAAGGCAAGAAAGTCCTTGTAAGATGCGACTTTAATGTACCTCTTCAGGATGGTAAGATCACAGACGAGAACCGTCTGGTGGCAGCTCTTCCTACAATCAAGAAGCTGATCGCTGACGGTGGAAAGGTTATTCTTTGCTCCCACCTGGGTAAGCCGAAGGGAGAGCCGAAGCCAGAATTATCACTTGCACCGGTTGCAGTACGTCTTTCTGAGCTTCTTGGACAGGAAGTTAAATTTGCAGCAGATCCTGAAGTAGTAGGACCGAATGCAAAAGCAGCAGTAGAAGCTATGAAGGACGGAGATGTGATCCTTCTTGAGAACACACGTTATCGTGCAGAAGAGACAAAGAATGGTGACGAGTTCAGCAAGGAACTTGCATCTCTTTGCGATGTGTTTGTTAACGATGCATTTGGTACAGCTCACAGAGCACACTGCTCTAACGTAGGTGTTACCAAATATGTTGATACAGCTGTTGTTGGATATTTAATGCAGAAAGAGATTGATTTCCTTGGCAATGCAGTAAATAACCCGAACAGACCGTTTGTTGCAATCCTTGGCGGTGCTAAGGTATCCAGCAAGATTTCTGTTATCAACAATCTTCTTGACAAGGTAGATACCCTGATCATCGGTGGTGGTATGTCTTACACATTCTCTAAAGCAATGGGCGGACACATCGGAACTTCCCTTTGCGAGGATGATTATCTTCAGTATGCACTGGATATGATGAAAAAAGCAGAGGAAAAAGGCGTTAATCTTCTTCTTCCTGTAGACAACAGAATTGGTGATGCTTTCTCCAATGACTGCAATATCAAGGTTGTGAAACGTGGCGAGATCCCGGATGGATGGGAAGGCATGGATATCGGACCGGAGACAGAGAAGGTGTTTGCAGACGCTGTAAAAGATGCTAAGACAGTTGTTTGGAACGGACCGATGGGTTGCTTTGAGATGCCGAACTTTGCTCATGGTACAGAGGCTGTTGCAAAGGCTCTGGCTGATACAGATGCAACAACCATTATCGGTGGCGGTGATTCCGCTGCAGCAGTTAATATCCTTGGATATGGCGATAAGATGACACACATCTCCACAGGTGGCGGTGCATCTCTTGAGTTCCTGGAAGGCAAAGAGCTTCCTGGAGTAGCTGCAGCAAACGATAAATAATTCCTTGCACAGGATAAAAGTGCACGAAAATGCGAAAGGAGAGAAAGGTCATGGCAAGAAAGAAAATTATTGCCGGCAACTGGAAGATGAACATGACTCCCAGCGAGGCAGTTAAGTTAGTAGAGACCTTAAAGCCGTTAGTAGTAAATGATGAGGTAGATGTAGTATTCTGCGTACCTGCAATTGATATCCTTCCTGTAGTTGAGGCTGCAAAAGGATCCAATATCCAGGTTGGTGCTGAGAATATGTATTTTGAGGAGAAAGGTGCTTACACAGGCGAGATTTCTCCGAACATGCTGGTCGATGCTGGTGTGAAATATGTTGTTCTCGGACATTCTGAGAGAAGAGAATACTTTGCTGAGACAAGTGAGACTGTAAACAAGAAAATGCTGAAAGCATTCGAGCATGGTATCACTCCGATCATGTGCTGCGGCGAGACTCTTACACAGAGAGAGCAGGGCGTGACTATGGACTTTATCCGTCAGCAGGTAAAGGTTGGATTCCAGGGTGTGACTGCAGAGCAGGCTAAGACCGCAGTGATCGCTTATGAGCCGATCTGGGCTATCGGAACAGGCAAGACAGCTACTACAGAGCAGGCACAGGAAGTATGCGCTGGTATCCGTGCATGCATCGCTGAGATCTATGATGAGGCTACTGCAGCTGAGATCCGTATCCAGTACGGCGGATCTGTAAATGCAAAGACAGCTCCTGAGCTGTTTGCACAGGCTGACATTGACGGCGGTCTTGTTGGCGGCGCTTCTCTGAAACCAGAGTTTGGCGATATCGTAAACTACAAGAAATAATGATCAGCGGTTTGTGATCGCTGTATCTGAATAAGATGTGATGAAACGTCCCTGAATACAAGGACAATTAGCAGTTACTGCTGATTGGATTGTGGCAGGGGCGTTTTATTTATCTGTGGTTTTCGATATACTCATTCAGTACTAGATAGACACCATCCTCATCATAGGAGGCATTTTATATTCTTTTTCAAGATTGAGATTGCCTTCGACAATATTATATTTTCCCATAGATTGTTCGTTTGGCTGCTCTTTTGTTCCAAAAACATCTTTCAGTTCATCACATGGCAGACCGTCGAGCCGGTATAAATTATCAGTCTAGCTGGTATACAGAATATAAAATGATTGAGAACCATTATGTAAGACTTAATACTGCACTTACCAGAGGAAAAACTGAGGTCAAAAATTGCAGTTATATCCCCCCCCCTATGATATGTTTTTACGATTTTAAAATGCGATATTTCAGAAATAAGTTGTGATTTATGATATGTCAGATTGCCCAAAACGCATTTCTATGATATGATAATAAATACAATGTGAACAGACATTTTAAACAAATAAGACTGAGGTGAAAAAATGGCAATTAGTTACAAGAAATTGTGGAAATTGTTGATTGATAAAGACATGATGAAGAAAGATCTGCGTGCAATGACAGGGGTTAGCACAACAACGATGTCTCGTTTATCAAAAGACGAAAATGTTAGTACTGAAATTGTGTCGAAAATTTGTTCTGTATTGAATTGTGATGTTGGAGACATCATGGAATTTGTTCCTGATAAAAAAGAGGAACAGTAAGGAGGTATGGTAGTATGGATCATTCTTATCCTTATATTGCGTCTTTGACCAGAGAACCGTTCCTTTTCTACGAGATGCGTTCTACCGCAAAGCTAATGACAGAAGGAAATTCAGATGATGCGATTGCAAAAGAAATTGTAGAACAGAATCTTTTCCAGTACCCAACGGAAAAATCTATCACACGCATGGCGAAGGCCTGCATCAAACGGCTTCATGCACTGGAAGATGATTCTCTGGTTTCTGCGATTGCTTCACAGCCAACGGATGTGGCAAAACAAATTTGTCTGTATGCGTTGATGAAGCAGAGCCGACTGGTCTGGGAATTTATGCTGACCGTCATTGGCGAGAAGTACAGATTAAGGGACACGTCTTTTGGTAAGATAGATTTGAATACATTTTTTATGCGTTTGCAGGAACAGAATGATACCGTAGCTTCCTGGAGCGATACCACAATAACAAAGTTAAAACAGATCATTGCCAGAGTGCTTGTCGAAACAGAATATCTCGACAATCGGGGGGCAGATCATTTGAATTCGGTATGGCTGTATCCTGTTTTGGAGAATGCCATCAGAAGCAATGGCGATACGGCGATACTGCCAGCATTTAATTGCTTTTCATAGGAGGTAGCCCGATGAGTAACAATGTGAATTTCGGCAAAGCCGAAAGAGAAGGCGGCCTGGGCCGTATAAAAGAACGCCTGGACAAAGTTCGAGCATTGATCCAGGAACCGGAGTTTCTGGAAGGCAAGGGACTCAGCAATGAGGTGAATATCAGAATCTTCTGTTATGAACCAGAGAATGAAATGGTTGTCCGCCATTTTGTGAGTCAGCTGGAAACTGATCAGTCCTTAGATTGCCATTTGATTGTCTGCAATTTATATAAAACATTTCTCTCTATTTGCGATGATATGGACATCACAGATGCGATTCCCGATATGGAAGAAGCTGACGGAAGTGCTTATCTGCTGGAGCAGCTTAACTTTGCAATCGGTAATGGAGAGTTCATTGATAAAATCAGGTATGAGTCACACGAACCGGGTGATGTGCTGATGCTGACAGGTGTAGGCGAGGTATTCCCGTTTATGAGAATCCATACGTTACTGGAAGCCTTGCAACCGTATTTTTCGGATGTTCCGATTTTGGTTATGTATCCTGGTGGGTTTGATGGTCGTCATGTAAAACTGTTCAATCGTCTGACACCAAATGATTATTACCGGGCATTCAATGTCATAGATTAAGGGGGATAAAGCCATGATGATTCGAGATATGTTTGCGGATGACATCAACCGCAAAATCAATGGTGTTATTAAAGTTGACCAGGCTGCTGACGATGTGATCGAGCAGGAATTAAATGAATATGTCATCACCAGAGAATTGAAGAAACACTTCATTACTTTCTTCAATTATTATGGAGATGCCTTTGACCAGCCTACCGCTGATATGGGCGTTTGGATTTCCGGTTTCTTTGGAAGTGGTAAATCTCACTTTCTGAAAATGCTTTCCTACCTTTTGGAAAATAAAGAGGTAAAAGGCATCCGCAGTGTAGAGCGTTTCCGTAAAAAGTTTGAGGATGATCCAGCAACCTTTATGTTGATTGACCGTGCCACAAAGGGACCGACGGAGACAATTCTGTTCAATATTGATATTGAGGGATTCAGCAATAAAGACAAGACGGCTGTTCTTCGTGTATTTGCCAAAATGTTCTATAACCATCTGGGATTTTACGGTGAGAACCTGAAAGTTGCCATGATGGAGCGTTATATTGACCAGCAGGGAAAGATTGAGGAGTTCCGCAGAGTTTTTGAAGAAAAGAAAGGTAAGTCCTGGCTGGAAATGCGCCGTGCATTTGCTTTCAATGGCAAGTTCATCATTCCGACATTGATGGAAGTTCTGGATATGAGTGAGGACGATGCTAAGGCGTGGTTCAATGATAAAACCGCAACAGAAATTTCTATCGCACAGCTTGTGGAAGATATGAAAGCCTATGTGGATACTAAGCCAGCCAACTTCCGTTTGTTGTTTATGATTGACGAGGTTGGTCAGTATGTTGGCACAGATACTGATATGCTTTTGAACCTCCAGTCTCTGACCGAAAAAATCGGAAGTGAGTGCGAAGGTAAGATTTGGGTGATCTGCACCGGACAGGAAGCCATTGATGAAATCATCAAAGTTCGTGCTGATGAGTTCTCCCGTATCCAGGCTCGTTTCAAGATAAGATTGAGCTTATCTTCATCCTCCGTGGATGAGGTCATTCAGAAGCGTATTCTGAAAAAGAAATGGTCAGCAGCCAAAGACCTGGAAGGTGTTTATGAGCAGAATGATTCAGTCTTGCGTAACCTGTTCAGCTTCAGCGGCTCTATTCTGGATATTAAAGGCTACTCCGGTCCGAGAGAATTTACCGAGAATTTCCCGTTCGTGCCGTACCAGTTCATCATCATGCAGAAGGTATTTGCTGAAATCCGGAAACACGGAAATTCAGGCAAGCACCTGTCTGGTGGTGAGCGTTCCATGCTGTCCGGTTTCCAGGAAGCTGCACAGAAAATTCAGGAGAAGGATGAATACGCACTTGTTCCGTTCTTCCGTTTTTATGATACCGTACATACTTTCCTGGACGGTTCTATCCGCCGAGTGATCGAGCGTTGCCAGAAAGCTGCCGACAACGGTGATGGCATCGAACAGCAGGATGTGGATGTACTGAAACTTCTGTACCTGATTCGATATATTGATGATATTCCTTCCAATCTGGACAATATCGTTATCCTCATGGCAGACGATATTCGTGTGGATAAGATTATCATGCGTGAAGCTGTTCGTGGATGCCTTGACCGTCTGATGAGCCAGAACTATATCGGCAGAACCGGCGACACCTACAATTTCCTGACGGATGAAGAACAGGATATTCAGCGTGAAATCCGGGATACCAATGTGGATACCGCTTCTATCGTGGAGCGTATTGCTCAGATGATTTACGGTGATATTTTCACAACCAAGAAGTTCCGTTATGGAAAATATGACTTTGCTTTTGACCAGATGGTTGACGGCATTACGGTTGGTGTGGCAACAGGCGGTATGCGTTTACGGTTCCTGACTGTTGCTACCGATGCCATTGAAAAAACAGATTACCGTCTGATGGCAGAGTCCAAAGGTAATGAAGCAATCGTTGTTCTGGCTGATACGCCTTACTATGAATCTCTGGAATCTGCCATGAAGATTCGTAAATATGTAAAGCAGAGAAACGTAAGCCAGCTTCCAAAGAGTGTGCAGAAAATTATCAGCGACCAGCAGGACGAAGCCGGAAAATATGAGCTGAGTGCCATGACTGAATTGCAAAATGCTATCGAAGGGGCGCAGTTCTATGTAGACGGTGAGCATCTGGAAATCAAAGCCGGAAATGCCAAGAGCAAGATTGACCAGTCTCTTGAATATCTGGTTGCTCATGTATATAGCAAACTCGATCTGATTACAGATAATGCAGGCAGTGACGCAGATATTATTGCGATTCTGACAGGTGCTGTAACAGCACTTCCGGGTATGGAGCCGAACCGGGATGCGGCTTCTGCTATTGAAGAATATCTGGAAATGCAGGATGCGAAAAAGCTGCCGACTTCTATGGCAGATGTGCAAAGCAAATACAGTGCGATTCCGTATGGTTGGAAAGAAATCGACATTGCTGCGGTTGCTGCACAGCTGATTTATTTCCAGAAAGTAACCCTCAAGTATGCAGGCAATACCATTCAGCCGGATGACCCGAAACTGCCGGATATGCTCCGCAAAAAGAGTGAGATCGGCAAGACTTCCATCAGCAAGCGTAAAATCATTTCCGCTACGATGACGCGTGATGTAAAATCAATGCTTCGTGATTATTTCGATGTTATGGATGTACCGGACGATGAAGATGGTCTGATTCGCTTTGTGACTGAGAAATTCGGTGAACAGCGTGATTACTATGCTTCTCTGGATGCCCGTTATGACGGACATAAATACCCGGATCGTGCATTGGTGCAGGAAGCCATTCATCTGATGGATGATGTACTTTCCCAGAAGAAAGACAATATTGCTCTGATTGAGCGTGTGCTGAAAAAAGAGGATGCTCTCTTTGATAACAAAGAAGCCATGAGTAACGGCATTGAAAACTTCTTTAAGACTCAGGTGACAGTATTCGATCAGGCAGTGCAGTTTGAAAAATCTCTGCATGATGACCTTGACCGTATTGCGGAAAATGAGGAAGCACACAAGGCACTGAACACTATTCGCCTGATTACGATGGTTCAGACCGGAAGCAAGTTTAATTATAATCGGATTCGTGAACTGAATCCGTTGATGGATACGGTTCGTGCCGCCCATGACAAGATGCTGGAAGAAAAACGTGCAGAGGTTCTGGAAACGGTTCGTCAGTGTATGGAAGCAACCCATACTGTCGCAAACGGTGATTCCAAGGCATCCCATCTGATTGAAAAATCAGACCGGTATTTCAGCCAGTGCAAGGAGAAAATCGCAGAATTAAAGAGCCTTGCCCTTTTGGATGCCATGTTCCTGCCGATGTGCCAGTACAAGGATGATACCGTCAGTAATATCGAGTCCGTTCTGGCTCCGCCTGCACCGAAGCCGCCAGTACAGCCAACACAGCCGGGAAAAGAAACTGCTCCTGTAAAGAAAAAAGTGGTTCGTGCTTATAACCGTCAGGTTGTATTCCAGGCAAAGACCTTACAGTCGGATGCGGACATTGATGATTATGTAGAGAAGATTCGTTCTCAGCTGAAACAGTTGCTGAAGAATTGCGACGAGATCAAGCTGAACTAACGAGGAGAGACGAGTATGGATAAGAATGCGATTAAAAAATTTGCTGTCTGGGCAAGAACAGAGTTGATCGCCCGTGTTTCTCTGAAAGGTGTGGAATACGGTATCACAGAGGACAACATTGAGGATGCCAATGCGGACAGCGTTGGCGGCAAAGTCCTTACTGCCGATGAAAAGAAACAGCGTCAGGCTCTGATTGCCGAGATTAACGATAAAGGATATAAGCAGGTCATGGAGGAGATTGCTTATACTTGGTTCAACCGTTTCTCTGCTTTGCGATTTATGGAAGTCAATGGCTACCTTCCTTCCCATGTACGTGTATTCACAGACGAGGAAAGCAACTTTAAGCCACAGATTATAACCGAAGCCATTCATCTGGATTTGGATGGATTGGATATGGAAAAGGTCTATGAGCTGAAAGATGCCGAAAAAACCGAAGAACTGTATAAATATCTGCTGATTGTCCAGTGTAACGCCCTGAATAAGATTCTGCCGGGAATGTTTCAGAAGATTGCGGATTACACTGAGCTTCTTCTGCCGGACAATCTGCTCCGTGAAGGCAGTGTAATTCAGCAGATGATTGAGCTGATACCAGAGGATGACTGGAAAGATGCTGTCCAGATCATTGGCTGGCTGTATCAGTATTATAACAATGAGAAAAAAGACAATGTTTTTGCAGCCCTGAAAAAGAATGTGAAAATCACGAAAGAAAACATCCCTGCAGCAACCCAGCTTTTCACACCGGACTGGATTGTTCGCTACATGGTAGAGAACAGCCTTGGTCGTCTGTGGATGGAGGGACACCCGGATGTGAAAGAACAGCTTTTACCGATAGAGGAAGATCAGTCTGCTTATGCTGCCGGAAACCGTGACCCGGAAGATACTAAATGGCACTACTATCTGGAAGAAGCCGAGCAGGAGCCAGAAGTGCAGGCTCAGCTTGCCGAGATTCGCAAGGAATACGCCGCATTGACACCAGATCAGCTGAAGGTCATTGACCCATGTTCGGGTTCCGGCCATATTCTTGCATATATGTTTGATGTGCTAATGAAAATTTATGAATCCTATGGCTATACCACTCGTGAAGCGGTGGCAAGTATTGTAGAGAACAATCTTTACGGCCTGGACATTGATGATCGTGCGGCACAGCTGGCTTACTTTGCGGTAATGATGAAAGCCCGTCAGTATGATCGCCGCTTCTTTAGCCGTGGCATTCAGCCCCATGTGTATGCCATTGCGGAGAGCAATCATGTAGATAAATTTGCTGTGGACTATTTCTGTAATGGCGATATGAAGCTCACGGCGGCTATGGATACCATTATCACAGAATTGCATGATGCAAAGGAATACGGTTCGATTCTGACTGTAACACCGCAGGATTGGTCTGCTCTGTATAACCGTTTTGCGGAGATTACGGAAGATATAAATATGTCCCGTGATACGGCATTGAGAGAATTACTGCCGTTGGTGCAGGTGGCAGAAGCACTGGCGCAGAAGTATGATGCAGTTGTGACGAATCCGCCGTATATGGGTAGCTCTGGAATGAGTGCAAAGCTGTCAGACTATGTTAAAAAATATTATCCTGACAGTAAAAGTGATTTGTTTGCTGTATTTATTGAACATTGTGGGCAAATGGCAAAGAAAAATGGCTACCAAGCAATGATTACACAGCACGCCTGGATGTTTTTGTCCAGCTTTGAGAAAATGCGTTCAAAATTGTTAGCAATTGATATCGTAAATATGATTCATCTTGGAGCAAGAGCATTTGAAGAAATCGGTGGTGAAGTGGTGCAGACTACATCTTTTGTTATACGCAAGAGCCATATCATAGATTATAAAGGCGAATATTGTCGGTTAATAGAATCGACTACCCAACAGGGGAAAGAAGATATGTTTCTCACTGGCGAGAATCGTTATGCCACTGATCAGTCTAATTTCTCAAAAATTCCGGGAAGTCCAGTGGCATATTGGGTAAGTAAGGAATTTTATAAGGCATTTGAAGATGGAATAATACTTGAAAATTTGGCACATCCCAGAAAGGGGCTTGCAACGACCGATAACAACCGATTTCTTCGTCTGTGGCACGAAGTTTCTTTTGATAAAGTGGGGATAGGATTTGAGAATGCGGAAAGTGCCAGTAGCTCTCAAAGAAAATGGTTTCCACTTAATAAAGGTGGTGAGTTCCGGAGATGGTATGGCAATAAACAGTTTCTTGTTAATTGGGAAGCTGATGGTGCTGAAATGAAAGCAGCTATTATAAAGCGGTATAATGGTGGAAGTTATACAAAAGAAATTCGTAGTGAGGATAAATATTTTCAAGACTCCATCACATGGAGCGCATTGACCGCTGGTACATCAAGTTTTAGATATTCAGATTATGGAGCATTATTCGATTCGGCTGGTTCGTCTATGTTTCCAGGTGACAAATGGAAATATATTTTAGCTATATTAAATACAAAAATCTCAAATGAAATACTAACAGTTATCAATCCGACTTTGAATTATGGAGCAGGCTCCATAGCTAATATACCGATAATTGTTGTTGAGAAAAAGAAAAAACAAGTTGAGAAACTTTCAGAAAATTGTGTTCAAGTATCGCATTATGATTGGGATTCCTTTGAAACCTCATGGGACTTCCAGCACCATCCACTACTTCGTAAAGTTTCGACTATTGCCGAAGCCTTCAATCAGTGGCAAACTGAATGTGAAGAACGGTTTAACCAGCTGAAAGCTAATGAGGAAGAACTAAACCATATTTTCATTGGCATTTATGGTTTGCAGGATGAATTGACACCGGAAGTTGAGGATAAGGATGTCACTGTTCGCAAGGCTGACCTTGGCAGAGATATTCGCTCTTTCATTTCTTATGCAGTTGGTTGCATGTTTGGGCGTTATTCTTTAGACATACCTGGTCTTGTTTATGCTGGCGGGAATTTTGATGAAAAATATTGCCGTTGGATTAGTCAGTTTGGCGATCATGCTAATGAAAAAATTGATGCAGATGGTCAGTTAATTGAAGGTGGTTGGGCTGGAAGTAGTTTGTGGAAATACGATGGTGTACGTGTAGGAAATCAATGGTGCAAAGCTAGTTATCCTCCGGATACAGATAATATTATTCCAATTTGTGACGATGAATATTTTGAAGATGATATTGTCGGTCTATTCGTAGAGTTTGTGAAAACTGTTTATGGTGAGGAGACATTGGACGAAAACTTAAAATTCATTGCTGATGCGCTGGGCGGCAAGGGTCAGCCGAGAGATATAATTCGGAATTATTTCCTGAATGATTTTTATAAAGATCATTGTAAGATTTATCAGAAACGCCCGATTTACTGGTTGTTTGACAGCGGTAAAAAGAACGGCTTTAAGGCCCTGATCTATATGCACCGCTATCAGCCGGACACCATTGCCCGCATTCGTACCGACTATGTATATGAACAGCAGGCTCGTTATCGCACCGCCATTGCTGATCTGGAACAGCGTATTGTCAATGCATTTACTGGCGAGCGGGTGAAGTTAAAAAAGAAATTAACTACTTTGCAGGCACAGGATACTGAAATCAGAACCTACGAGGAAAAGATTCATCACCTTGCCGACCAGATGATTTCGATTGATCTGGACGATGGCGTAAAGAAGAATTATGCAATTTTCCAG
>ONBN01000096.1 GCA_900316115.1 uncultured Eubacteriales bacterium | reverse complement strand
CTGCAAGTGATATTTCCTGTTTCCCCTCACTGTCACTGAAATACTTTCCACAAACACCACAAGTCCAGTACTCTGTATTTCCTATGTCTGTACAGGTGGATGCTTTGCTCTCTGTCTTACTTAACTGATGTCCGATGGCTGGAATCACTGTATTTGCAAGCATTATTTCCTGGTTTCCATCTTCATCACTAAAATAGTTTTTGCAAACACTGCAGTACCAGTATTCTGCATTTCCCGGTTCTGTACAAGTGGCTTTCTTTCCTTCTGTCTTACTTAACCGGTGCCCTGCCGGAATCACTGTGCTTGCAAGCGATATTTCCTGCCTGCCCTCACTGTCTCTGAAATGCTTTCCACAAACGTCGCAAGTCCAATATTCTGTATTTCCTATATCTGTACAGGTGGCTGCTTTGCTCTCTGTCTTACTTAACTGATGTCCGGTGGCTGAAATCACTGTGTCTGCAAGCACGGTTTCCTTTGTGCCTGCTTCATCACTAAAATACTTTCCACAAACATTACAAGTCCAATACTCTGTATTTCCTGCCTCTGTACAGGTGGATGCCTTACTATCTGTCTTACTTAACTGATGTCCGGTAGCCGGAATTACTGTATCTGCAAGCATTATTTCCTGGTTTCCATCTTCATCACTAAAATACTTTTTGCAAACACTGCAATACCAGTATTCTGCATTTCCCGGTTCTGTACAGGTGGCTTTCTTTCCTTCTGTCTCTGCAAGTGATATTTCCTGTTTCCCCTCACTGTCACTGAAATACTTTCCACAAACACCACAAGTCCAGTACTCTGTATTTCCTATGTCTGTACAGGTGGCTGTTTTGCCCTCTGTATGCAGCATATTTTTATGTCCGCAATATATCTGAAACTGAACGGTTACAGTTCCTATATATTTTCCAATTCCATAAATTATTGCCTCTGCAGTCCCAACCTCCTGATTATATTTATAGGTCACTGTATAATCTATGCCTTTAATCAGAATATCACCCTTATAAACAACAGTCACTTCCGGTTGGATCGGAGTTCCTGTATATTCATATGTCTCAGATTCCACGGATGCCGTTGCCTCTGAAAAGAATATTTTACCTGCATCTGTCAGATAACTATTATCCGAAATCGCCGGATAAATAAAAGCCTGTGGTGTAAAACCCTTAGGGGTTGAAAATGTGTCTTTTTCTGTCCGTTCCGCCTGAAGAGTACTATAATTAAATCCCTTGCTGTTCCATCCTGCCAGAAGATAAGTGGTACGAATGCCGCTTCTCTGATCATCCCAGGTAGCATCCACCAGATACCAGTTATCATTGTCCATCTTCACATAGTTCCACATATGTGCTTCCCCGGAACTTGACGAGCTGTTTTTGGCAAGACCACCAATACATGCACAGTCAATGCCCATTTTTCTGCAAAGGATCATCATTGCTTTTGCGTATCCTTCGCACACCACATGCCCATCACCAATAAACATTGGGCCAGCAGAATGTACCCGTAAATTATCCTGTGCATCATACACTGCCTTTTCACACACATAGTCATGAATGGCTTTTACTTTCTCATATAAGCTTTTACCGCTGGTATCTGCTGCGATCTGAGCTGTCGCTGCATCTGCATTTTTCAGAAAACTCTTCATGTTTTCTGTAATATCGGTTTCATAGCCCTCTACAAGAGAAGGCCTCATGGTAAATGTGGAAATAATTCCGATCAGCTTTTCATCCTGCCTTTTTGTAGATATGCTGTAAGTATAACCACTGCCCCGCATCCAGTAAACTTCCGGATAATCATAACTGAATGCGTCCAGCGCAGCCTGCATACTAATACGTACCTGAAGTCTTGCCGCATTATATGCGTCATTTTGAACCAGTGACTCTGTTCCATCTTCGTTCTGTTTGGTTTCAGCCTCAAAAGTAACCGGGTCACTTGCCTGATATTCATAGGAAACTCCGTTAAATGTACTGTAATTCACAAACAAATTGGAAACGTATGTGTTATAGGCTTCCAAAGCCATCCCGCTCAGCTGATTGCCATATGAACCTTCGTACTCTTCCAGGGAAAATACATGGATTCCATTTGTACTGCCTGGTTCTCCATTTACGATCAGCGGAGAGTCCAGTTCCTCTTCCACATATTCCAGAACAGTCTCTTCCTGTGGATCCTGTATGTCTGTATCTGCACTGTCTGTAAACAGATTGTCTTCTGTCTCAGTATCAGTGCCGGAGCTAAATTCCGCCTCCTGGTTTTCTTCCCCCGAAGCCGCTTCTCCCGGCTGCTCCTGTTCGTCATCCTGAATATCAGTTATCTCTTCAGCTGCGGTATCCGTGCCAGCAACAGCTTCCACATCATAAAATACTTCCCCATACACGCCAACTGGTGATACCCCAAGGAGCACAGCCAATACTCCCGCCAGAATCTGATTTCTTTTTTTCATATACATCTCTCCATTTTCTGCATTTACTGTCTCATGGTTCTCCTATAAATATACCATTACATGCCTTTCTTTTCCAGTTATTTTTCGTTATGGCCCGTTTCTCGTTTCTGCTATTGGGTAGGAAGCTTATGAAAAACATGACTCTCAGCATTTGTGTTCTTTTTTCTTTGGTGCAGTCAGTTCAAAGCTCAAAGCCAACAATTTTTTAATAACATCGTCCAGTTCCGGCTTATCCAGAAGAATAGTAATCCAGTTTTCTTTATTCATGTGGTATGCAGGAAAGAATCCCTCCTGAGTACGATAAGAACCAATCAATATCGGATCACTTTTCACATTCAGAATATCAATTTCACCGTTTCCAGAAATTCCTAATTTATCTCTGCCAACTTCCATTAACAAACCATACCACTTTTGATTATCTGTGTGGCGCAGAACAGCATTGCAATCATTCCATGGGTACTCTGGTTCTGTACCGTATTGCTGCCTGCACCAGTTAAATACCTCTTGTCGTGTCATTTCATTCCATCCTGTTTCATTTTATCTTTCAGTATCCATTTGCCCTTTTGATAACCGCATTAACCCCCAACTCACGGATGCCTAAAATTTTTAAGTAAAAAGGCAAGTCCAAGCTGACCTGCCTCTCTATAATGATTTCTCAGTTATTTCATTACACACAAGTTTTCATTAATCCATTTCTGGACATCTTTCTCGCTTACCTTAATCAGACGGGCAATCATTTTAGCATCCATGCCCTCTTCTGCCATGGTTAGAGCTGTTTCCTTTGCTTTTTTTAGCTCGCCACGTTTTTCACCACTTTCCATTCCTTCACTATAAATCTTCTCCATTTCATGGCACATAAGTTCCACTCCTCTCTGTGTCTCTTTTAATTCATGTACCCTTTTTGCAAGAACAGGACTGTGCATTTCATCCGCATTCTTGCAGTGCAAATCATGCATAAGTCTCCCGAGTTCTGTATCGTCTTAAGGTGAACCCATTTGTCAAGACAATTTTTTAAAAAAATTAAGTTGGATTTCGGAAGGGATACTCCCATCCTTTATCTCCCTTGTTTACCCACTAAGT
>ONBN01000021.1 GCA_900316115.1 uncultured Eubacteriales bacterium | reverse complement strand
TCATCCATAGTCTTTAGTCCTCCTTGAAAAAATCAATTGTTTTTTTCAAGTATGGACTAAAATCAACTATTAAGAAAGGCGAGCGTTTTTACGCTTACATTTTGTAGAAAAGCTATATTTATATATCAGGGCTTCGTTTTCGGATTTCTCCCGTGCGCTTATTATTTCTGAGATTTGCAAAACTCACGCCTACGGCGTTCAGACACTGCAAATCTCAGAAAAGCTAGCACGGTCGAAATCTGCGAAAGCCTCGCATGATATATAACCATATGCTTTTCTACAATGCAACCGGTGATACTATTTTGACCATGTTTGTTTTCTGTACGGCTTTTTGTGGTGATTGGGTGTGATAGTTTGGAACGGCGTGGAAAATCTTGTTGAAATTCAGGGTATTCCTATGTATAATAAACAAGTAACAAAAATGTAATAATTTTGATAAGGTTTGGCACACATGTGGAGGGCATTTTGAATCGTAACTGGGAAGGTGCCAAACTGTGAGGAGTTTTGAAAAGAAAGGATTTGGAGGGTATAAATGAAAAACTGGAAAAAGTGGCTGACTACCGGGATACTTGCGATCGCACTTGGTACAGCAGGGATCTCAGGGGTTAAAGATGTAAAAGCAGAAAGCGTGAACCCGGCACTGCTGCGGCAGAATGTAGCAGAAGGAGAAGAGGTTCCACAGGTAGGGGCTACCAGTTCTGCATCTGTGGACAAGCGGGCATGGCGGCGGATCAACGGCGTGTGTTACAATGGCAGCGGCGCAGAGATCCCGGGAGTAGTGACAAGAGGTATTGATGTATCTGAATGGCAGGGGAAGATCAACTGGCAGAAAGTTAAAAACTCAGACATTGATTTTGCCTTTATCCGTATTTCCTCTGGTACGGACTATATGGATAAATATTACGACTATAACATGAGTTCTGCCAATGCAGCGGATCTTCCGGTAGGAACCTATGTGTACAGCAAGGCTACCACTACCACTGCGGCCTTAAAGGAAGCCCAGCTGGCTATCAATAAAATGAACGGCTACAAGGTTTCCTACCCGGTTGTATATGATATCGAATATTCCAAAATGTCTTCCTTATCCAAGAATCAGATCGCAAAAATGGCACTTGCTTTCTGTAATGAGGTGAAAGCAGCCGGATATACTCCAATGGTATATTTGAACACCAACTGGTACAAGGAAAAAGTGAATATGAGCCTGCTTTCCGGAATTGATGTGTGGATCGCAAGCTACAGTGACAAGAATCCTGCGCCGGACAGAAGTGTGTACAGCTATGGGATCTGGCAGTGTACAGCCGGGAACCTTGGGGAAGGCTCTTACATGCGTACAACCAAAGGACTGGTGGCAGGTATTCCAACAGAAAATAATGTGGATCTGAATTATGGCTTTGTGGACTATACCACACGGGTAACACCAAGATGGTCAGCAAGGGAAGGATATACACCAGCTACGAAGGCATCTACTTCCAATATTTCCGTGAAAAACGGCTGGTATACAGAAAATGGAAGAAAGTGTTATTACATAAATGATGAACGTGTAAAAGGCTGGAAGCAGATTGGCGGTAAATATTATTACTTCCATCCGGTATCAGGAAACATGTACGTGAACAGCCTTGTAAAGGTGAATGGTGTGATCTATTATGTAGACAAAAACGGAGTACGCACCACCAACCGCTGGGTAACAAAAAGCGGGAATAAGTATTACATTGGCAGCAAGGGGGTCGTATTAAAGGGTAGCCAGAGAGTAAATGGAAAATATTATTTCTTTGATCTTGAAACACGAGTTATGTATAAAAACAAGAAGCTGGTGCGGGATGGCAAGATCTTCTATTATGGAAGTGACGGCGTAAGGTTTAACGGTGGATTTAAGACGATCAAGGAAGATGGAGTGTATAATAAATATTATTTCCAGAAAAACGGACTTGCAAAGAAGGGCTGGCTGAGACTGAATGGAAAGAAATATTACTTCTATCCTTCCGGTGATAAAGCAGGCGTGTGCGTAAGGCATGCAAGACTTCGCACAGCCAGTGGAATGGTATACGTGTTTGACAAGAACGGCGTTTATGTAAGAAGATATAAGAGTAAATAAAGAGAAGCAGGTAAGCAAAAGATAAGTATCAGACAGATAGATATAGTCAGATAAATATAAGCAGATAAATATAGGCAGATAAATATAAGCAGATAAGGATAAACAGGGACTATGAAGAAAATTGTGATCATTGGAGCAAATGATTTTCAGCGCCCTCTTATAAGAAAAGCAAAGGACATGGGTTATCAGACCCATGTCTTTGCATGGAGAGAGGGTGCAACAGGAGCAGCAGATGCTGATCATTTTTATGAGATCAGCATAACGGAAAAAGAAAAAATACTGGAGATATGCAGACAGATCCAGCCGGACGGAGTGGCTACCATAGGTTCAGACCTGGCGAATATTACGGTACAGTATCTGGCAGAAAAGCTGGGACTTCCAGGCAATTCAGGAGAGTGTATCAAGAACTCTACCAATAAATATGCCATGCGGAAAGCCTTTCTTCTGGCCGGGATTCCTGTACCTTTTTTTACAGTTGTGGAAGAAGAGGACAAGGTGCAGATACCGGAGTACCCGGTGATCGTAAAGCCTACGGACCGTTCAGGAAGCAGAGCCATCACGAAGGTAAACAGCCCGAAGGAATTGAAGGCTGCCATCAATGCTGCAGTCTGTCAGTCCTTTGAAAAGAAAGCCATTGTGGAGGGCTATCTTTCCGGGGATGAATACAGCATGGAAACGGTAAGCTTTGAAGGAGAACATCATTGTCTTGCTATCACAAAGAAATACACCACAGGAAATCCTCATTTTATTGAAACCGGGCATTTACAGCCAGCACCTCTTGACACTGAAACAGAAGAGAATGCAAGGAAAATGATCTTTGCTGCTTTGGATGCCCTGCAGGTGAAAAATGGTGCAGGTCACAGTGAGTTCCGCATTGATGAAAAAGGACAGATTCATATTATAGAGATCGGATCCAGAATGGGTGGAGACTGTATCGGCTCCCATCTGGTGCCACTGTCCACTGGCCAGGATTTTGTGGGAATGGTAGTGGATATTGCAGTGGGAAAAGCCCCTACATTTGTAAAAAAGCAGGAAGGAATGTACGCAGCTATCCGGTTTATCATGAATGAAAAGAATCTGCAGGATTATTATCATTTGAAAGAAGAATGCCCTGAGATCATCCGGGAGTTTGTGCTGGACAGTCAGCCTGGTTCCCATCCTGTGACAGACAGTGGATCCAGATACGGGTATTATATAGTACAAACACCTTCCCTGGAGCAGGCGCGCAAAATCCTGGGCTCCCTTAGTTGACAGTATCAGACAAAAACGCTATGATATGATACAGCGATAACCGGGGCAGGACATGCCCTGATTTTTAAGAAGGCAGGGATTCCATGAAAAAACTGATGATCCTGGGAGCAAGTTACTCCCAGACGCCTCTGATCCAGGCGGCAAAAAAGCTGGGAGTTTATACAATAGTCTGCAGTACACCAGGGGACTGGCCCGGGTTTGACCAGGCAGATGAATATTCCTATACAGATATATCTGATCCCCAGGCAGTGCTTGCAGAGGCAAGACGCAGGCAGATTGACGGGATCGCTACCTGCTGTCTTGATACAGGAGTGCCGGCCATAGGGACTGTGTGTGAAGCTATGGGGCTTACAGGGCCGAAAGCCATTCCTGCACAGACAGCCTCTAATAAATGGAAGATGAAAGAAGCTTTTGAAAAAGCAGGTGTACAGACTGCCAGGCATATCCGTGTAAGATCAGAAGAAGAACTGGAAGCAGCCCTTTCACAGCTTACATTTCCTGTGATCCTGAAGGCAGTAGACCTGATGGGGAGCAGAGGGATCTTCCGCAGCAACACAAAAGAAGAAGCAAGAGCCAATTACCGGCTTACTATGGAAGCTACAGGGAAAGACTATTGCCTTGTAGAAGAATTTATAGAAGGAACGCTGTTTGGGGCAGAGGCCATGCTGAAGGATGGGAAGTTTTTGTACTGCCTTCTGGATAATACAGAGACTTTCATCAGTGCAGTGCCTACACCGGTAGGTCATTCTGTGCCTTTTGATCAGGAGGAAACGCTTGGCGCACAGGCCAGGGAGCAGGTAGGCAAAGCTGCAGAAGCCCTGGGGCTTGATAACTGTCCTGTGAACTGTGACCTGATCTGGAAGGATGGCAAGGTTTATGTGGTTGAGATCACAGCAAGGGCAGGAGCTACCTGTCTGCCGGAGATCGTAGGCGAATATTTTGGTATCAATTATTATGAAGCCATTGTAAGGCTTGCCCTGGATCTTGACGTAGAAAAGATGTTCCACATGGAAGGTGAGCATCCGGCTGTTTTGTCACATACCCTGTTGTCTCTTCAGGATGGGATCGTCAAAGAGATCCGAAATGACAATGAACCATCAGAGGATATCCTGGATCTTTCCTTTAATATCTGTCCGGGAGAAGAGATACACAGATACAGAAACGGCAGAGACAGGCTTGGACAGGTGATCCTGAAGGGCAGCACACTTACGGAATGCAGACACAAGCTGCAGGAAGTTTTAGCGAAAATACACATTGAATTTATGGAATAATTATGGGAAAATAGCATGAAAGAGAATGGAAAGAAAAAGACAGCAGGCCTTTTTCTGGTACTGCATGTGAGCCTTCTGATGAGCTCATTAAGTGGCGTATGTTCCAAAATGGCAGCCAATCAGAAAAGCATCTTAGGATTTGCCCTCTGGTATGGAGGTGTTCTTCTGATCATGGCGTTGTATGCCCTGATCTGGCAGCAGATCCTGAAGCATCTGCCCCTTACTGTTGCCTATGCCAATAAGCCGGTAAGCCTGATCTGGGGAATGATCTGGGGCACATTTATCTTTGGTGAGAAGATCACCTGGAACATGATACTTGGAGCATTGATCATTTTTGGAGGAATTTATCTGGTGGTGACTGCTGATGAATGAACTGCAGATTTATATATGTATTTTGATCGTATCCGTATTTGTGGCATCCCTTTCCCAGATATTGCTGAAGATATCTGCCAATAAGACGTACAGGGACAGGATTCACGAATATCTGAATCCTTATGTGATCACAGGATACGGACTTTTGTTTCTGTCAACACTTCTTACAATGGTGGCATTAAAGAAAGTACCCCTTTCCCTGTCACCTGTGATCGAGTCCAGCAGCTATATTTTTGTGTCCCTGATGGGATATCTGGTGCTGAAGGAACGGTTTACCAAGAGAAAACTTCTGGGACTGCTGGTGATCCTTGTGGGGATCCTGGTATTCTCATTTTAAAAGGAGAAAAAATGCTTTTATCAATTGTGATCCCCTGCTACAGATCTGCCCATACCATTGAGAAGGTGGTGGAGATGAGCATGGAGGTGATTCAGACGATTCCTGGGCTGGACTGCGAATTTATCCTGGTGAATGACTGTTCTCCGGATGATACTTTTGAAGCTATCCGCAGGCTGGGCAATAAATATCCTAATGTAAAGGGTATTAATCTGGCCAAGAATTTTGGACAGCATAATGCCATTATGGCAGGACTTCATGAGGCAAAAGGGGATTATATCATGGGAATGGATGATGATATGCAGACCCATCCTTCACAGATCCCGGCCTTTATTAAAAAGATGGAAGAAGGCTACGATGTAGTCTTTGGAATATATAAGAAGAGAAAGTTCAGTTTTCTGAAGAATCTGACAAGCAAGATCGCTTCATTTATCGTATGGCATATGGTAGAGCGTCCCAAAGGACTGGAGGCAAGCAATTACTGGTGCTGCCGCAGGTATGTGCGGAATGAGATCGTAAAATATGAAGGGTATAATCTTTATCTGCAGATCCTTTTTTACAGGACAACTTCCAATATTGCCAATATTGAGATCGAACATTTTTCAAGAGAAGAAGGAAGCTCCAATTATAATTTTAAAAAGGCATTCCGTTTGTTTATGTCTTTCATGAATTATACAGTGATCCCCCTTAGGGCAGCAGAGGTGATGGGAGTGCTGTTTTCCCTTACCGGATTTATACTGGCAGTGGCAGTGCTGATCCAGAAGCTGTCCAACCCTGATGTGGCAATGGGCTGGTCTTCCCTGATGTGCGCTATGCTGATCTTTTTCGGGATCACATTTCTGATGCTTGGAGTGATGGGAGAATATATCGGTAAAATGATCCTGAACCAGAATAAGACCCCTCAGTATGTGATCAGGGAAACAGTAAATGTCCAGGAGCCAGGTATTAAGGAGCCAGGTATCCAGGAATTGAACATTCAGGAACCAGCAGAAAATATACAGAAAAAAGGAAATGAAAAAGCAGATGATTGATTTTAACAGGCCTGCGTATACAGGCAAGGAAATGGAATATATTCAGGACGCAGTGCAAAGAGGCATGCTTTGCGGTGATGGGGAATATACCAAACGCTGTTCCAGATGGATGGAGGAAAGGTTTCACACTGCACATGTAATGCTTACCACTTCCTGTACCCATGCGCTGGAGATGGCAGCCTATCTGTCAGATATACAGCCAGGGGATGAGGTGATCATGCCTGCATATACCTTTGTTTCCACAGCAGATGCTTTTGTGCTCCGTGGGGCTAAGATCGTATTTGTGGATATCCGTCCGGATACCATGAATATTGATGAAAATCTGATCGAGCCTGCTATCACAGAGAAGACAAGAGCCATTGTAGTGGTTCATTATGCAGGAGTGTCCTGTGAGATGGATAAGATCCTTCAGATCGCACATAAATATGACCTGAAGGTGGTAGAGGATGCTGCCCAGGGCGTGAATGCCTATTATAAGGGCAAGGCACTGGGAACTATTGGTGATTTTGGCTGCTACAGCTTCCATGAGACAAAGAATTATACCATGGGAGAGGGCGGTGCCATTTTATTTGATAAAGATGAGTATCAGGAAAAAGCAGAGATCCTGAGAGAGAAGGGGACAGACAGGAGTAAATTCTTCAGAGGCCAGGTAGACAAATACCGGTGGATGGATTATGGTTCATCCTATCTTCCAAGTGAGCTGAATGCAGCGTATCTGTATGCCCAGCTGGAGGTGTGTGACCAGATCCAGGATAAAAGGATGGAGATCTGGAATTACTATCATCAGGAGCTGGAAGTTCTCGAAAAAGAAGGGAAGATCACACGGCCTGTGATCCCGGAGGGATGTATTCATAATGCACATATGTATTATCTGAAGGTACGGGATATGGAGGTACGCACAAAGCTGATCCATTATCTTCGGGAAAAAGGCATCTGCAGTGTGTTTCATTATATTCCTCTTCACACAGCACCGGCAGGACAGAAGTTTGGCCGTTTTGCAGGAGAGGACCGCTACACTACAAAGGAAAGCGAAAGGCTTCTAAGACTGCCTATGTTCTACAACCTGGATATGAAAGATGTGGAGTATGTGGCAGAGCAGCTGAAGGCTTTTAAAGAGTATTAAGCAGGATTGCATAGCACCAGGCAAGAAATGTGATCAATATGAAACAGACATATAAAAATGGAAAGCCAAAAAGGCAGAAAGGAAATCAAAATGGGAAAGATCAAAGTTACACCATGCGGAGATATTGAAGGATTAAAGGTAATCGAGCCAACTGTATTTGGAGATGCACGAGGATATTTTATGGAAACCTACAACTACAACGATTTCAAGGAAGCTGGGATCGATGTGGAGTTTGTACAGGACAATCAGTCCAGTTCCCATTATGGAGTACTGAGAGGACTTCATTTCCAGATCAATTATCCTCAGGATAAGCTGGTACGTGTTGTAAACGGTGAAGTGTTTGATGTGGCAGTAGATTTAAGAGAAGGCTCCAAAACCTATGGAAAATGGTTCGGTGTTGTGCTTTCCGCAGAAAATAAAAAACAGTTCTTTATTCCAAAGGGATTTGCCCATGGATTCCTGGTACTTTCCGAAAGCGCAGAGTTTACTTACAAATGCTCTGACTTCTATCATCCGGGAGATGAGGGCGGCCTGATCTGGAATGATCCGGATATTGGAGTAGAATGGCCGATCCCAGAGGGGATGGAGCTGACTTTCTCCGATAAAGACCAGAAATGGGGGAGCTTTAAGGAGTTCCATAGATAGGAGAGAATGAATGCTTAAGACGATTTTTTCCCTGCCGGCGGATGTATACAAAAACCGCCGGCTGGTTATGAAACTGGCTAAAAATGATTTTAAGACCAGATACGCAGGTTCTTATTTCGGAACCTTCTGGGCATTTGTACAGCCCATAGTTACCATTATGGTGTACTGGTTTGTGTTTTCCGTTGGCTTCCGCCAGAATACAGACGGGATCGGGATTCCCTTTGTACTGTACCTGGTAGCAGGTATTGTTCCCTGGTTTTTTTTTCAGGATGCGCTGGTAGGCGGGACCAATGCACTTCTTGAATATAATTACCTTGTTAAAAAAGTCGTTTTTAACATCAGTGTGCTTCCTGTTGTGAAGATCATTTCAGCACTGTTTGTACACGGCTTTTTCGTAGTCTTTACAATTATTTTGTATGCATTCTACGGAAGATTCCCGGACTGGTATTATCTGCAGATCTTGTATTACAGCCTTTGCGTATTCATACTGTCTTTAAGCCTGGTTTATATTACCTGTGCAGTGGTAGTATTCTTCCGTGACCTGACCCAGATCATCAACATCGGCCTGCAGGTAGGCGTATGGCTTACCCCCATCATGTGGGTGGCAGATACATCCCTGAAGGGTCATCCCCTGATCCAGAAGATCCTTCAGCTGAATCCTCTGTACTACATTGTTTCAGGCTACAGGGATGCTTTTGTTGCCAAAAGGTGGTTTTTTGAAAGGCCTGTGTGGACCTTATATTTCTGGATCTTTACCATACTTTGCTTCTGCTTTGGAAACTGGGTATTTAAAAGACTGCGGATCCATTTCGCAGATGTACTATAGAAAGGAATCAGCCTGTTTTGAGTGATAAAAATGTGATTTCAGTTCAGCATTTGTCAAAAATGTATAAGCTGTATGACAAGCCATCAGACCGTTTGAAAGAGTCCCTGGGCCTGTCCAGGAAAAAGAAATACAGGGAGCATTATGCCCTTCATGATGTGAATTTTGATATTCAGGAAGGGGAATGTGTGGGGATCATCGGAGTGAACGGCTCTGGGAAATCCACGATCCTGAAGATCATTACAGGAGTGCTGGCGCCTACTACAGGAGAAGTAAAGGTCAACGGACGTATTTCCGCCCTTCTGGAGCTGGGAGCCGGATTTAACATGGAATACTCCGGACTGGAGAATGTATATCTGAACGGTACCATGATCGGTTTTTCCGAGGAAGAGATCGATGCAAAGCTGGATGATATCCTTGCTTTTGCTGATATCGGAGATTATATCCATCAGCCTGTAAAAACCTATTCCAGCGGTATGTTTGTACGACTTGCTTTTGCAGTTGCCATCAACATCGATCCGGAGATCCTGATCGTGGATGAGGCGTTGTCTGTAGGAGATGTATTTTTCCAGGCAAAATGCTACCATAAGTTTGAAGAGTTTAAAAAACAGGGAAAAACCATTCTTTTTGTTACCCATGACCTGAGCAGTGTGTCCAAATACTGTGACCGTGTGATCCTTCTGAACAAAGGTGTTAAGCTGGATGAGGGTTCACCAAAGGAGATGGTAGATCTGTACAAGCAGCTTCTGGTAGGCCAGGAGCCTGTCAAGCAGAAAAAAGAGGGGGAAGACGGCCTTGCAAAGGCAGCAGTATCCTCTATCAGCCATGGCCATTTCCTGCCAAATCCCAATACACTGGAGTATGGAGACAAGCAGGCAGAGATCGTGGATTTTGCCATTAAGGATGACAAAGGGATGTTTACCAATACCATAGAAAAGGGCAGCACCTTCCAGATCCTTATGAAGGTACGCTTCAATGAACAGATCCAGGAGCCTATCATGGCTTATACCTTTAAGAATATCCGTGGAACAGAGCTGACAGGCACAAACACTCTTTTTGAAAAAGCGCAGGTGCCAGAGCCGGCGCCAGGCGGAATCTGTACAGTGACCTTTACTCAGAAGATGGATCTGCAGGGCGGGGAATATCTTTTATCTTTTGGATGTACAGGGTATAAGGACGGAGAATTTAAGGTATTCCACAGACTATATGATGCATGCAATATTACCGTTATTTCTGCAAAGAATACGGTTGGCTTTTTTGATATGAATTCTACTGTAACGGTTCAGGAGGATGATATATGAGGAAGATCGGCAATGTGATCCTGGATGATACCTGCTATCAGGGCAGAGATTTATATACAGACGGTGCGATTGAAGATGAGATGCTGGAGATTGCCAGAAGCGTAAGCCCGGACAGATTTAATAAGGTGATCGGGGAAAAGAAAAGCTGGCCGATTCTCTATCATTTTTCCCATATCAGGGAGAATATCTTAAGCTGGCTGCCTTTTACAGGAAAGGAAAAGGTGCTGGAGATCGGTTCCGGATGTGGGGCTGTAACAGGCGCCCTTCTTGGCGGAGCCGGGGAAGTGACCTGTATCGACTTGTCCATGAAGCGCAGCGAGATCAATGCGTGGAGACACAGGGACAGTGAGAATCTGAAGATCCTGGTGGGAAATTTCCAGGATGTGGAAAAGACCCTGACAGAGAAATATGATTACATTACCCTGATAGGTGTATTTGAATATGGAGAGGCCTATATCCAGAGCCAGGATCCTTATGTGGATTTCCTGAAGATCATCCGGAAGCATCTGAAGCCTGAGGGCAAGATCCTGATCGCCATTGAGAACCGGTTTGGACTGAAATACTGGGCAGGATGTACAGAGGATCATTTTGGTACTTTATTTGAAGGGATAGAAGGGTATCCTTCCACCAAAGGCGTAAAGACCTTTACCGTAAAAGAACTGAAACATATCTTCCAGGAAGCTGGCGGTTTTGAAAGCACCTGGTATTATCCATTCCCGGATTACAAATTCCCTATGACCATTTATTCAGACAGAAGACTGCCAAGGCATGGGGAATTAAACCGCACGGAATACAATTTTGACAGGCTGCGTATGGATCTTTTCCAGGAATCCGCAGTGTATGATTCCATTCTGGACAATGATCTGTATCCCCAGTTTGCCAATTCCTTCCTGGTAGTGATCGGCCAGGAGAAATTTGAAACTGACACAGCGTATATCAAATATTCCAATGAGAGAGATCCAAGATTCAATATTCTTACTGAGATCTGCCAGAAACCGGGTGGCAGCCGTTATGTACAGAAGCTTCCGGCAGAGCCAAAAGCACAGGCGCATGTAAGTAATATTTATGACAAAGCCCAGGCTCTTGCCCCGCTTTTTGAAAAAGAAGGACTTTATGTCAACTGGTGCGAAAAAGCGTCAAATGGGGTAAAGCTGGAATATCTGGAAGGGATTTCCCTGGAGGAAAAGCTGGATACTCTTCTGGAAGCAGGGCAGATGGAAGAGGCAGAAAGCCTTTTATTTACTTACCTTCATAAAGTGGAAAGACTGTATAGCAGCCAGGATTTTAAGGAATCACCGGAGTTTATACAGGTCTTCGGGCAGGCGGGACTTCCAACCGGATTAAAGGGTGGAAACCTTGCAGACATTGACCTTGTGCCAGCCAATATCCTTCTTGGCAAAGACAGGGACTGGGTGCTCGACTATGAGTGGACCTTTGATTTTTGCGTGCCGGCACACTTTATCATGTACCGGATGATCCATTATTATCTGGAAAGCGATGGAAAGCGACATGTATTGAAAAACAGAGGTCTTTACGAAAAGGCAGGGATCAGTAAGGAAGAACTGGATATTTACGAAAAGATGGAACAGCATTTCCAGAAATACATGGTTGGGAAGCATATCCCAATGCTGTCCCTGTATGATGAGATTTCCCCAGGAAAGCTGGATGTAATGGAATATTATGACAGGATCCGTGGCTGTGGGGATGAGAGAAAGCTTCAGGTATTTTTTGATCGAGGACAGGATTTCCTGGAAAGAGATTCCTTTAAGTATCCTATGACAAGAAGAGGGATCCGGATCGATATCCCTGTACCTGCAGGCACAAGGCGGATGCGTCTTGATCCTGGAGAAGTGCCAGGAGGCTTTAAAATCTGCAGGATCCGCTGGAGAGATCTGGGAAGGGCTTCTTTCCATACCAATGGATTTGCACTTGGGGATAACCGCTATTATTTTGGAGGCGGAGATCCTCAGATCATTCTGGAAAATGTGCCACGGGAAGCGGAGATATTGACTTTGGAGCTGGAGGCTTTAAAGGAGCAGGAAGCAGTAAAGGAATTCTGGGGCAGATTTGCACAGGAAGAAAATGAAAAGAACGCACAGATCCAGGATCTGAAGGCACAGCTGAAGCAGAAAGAAACCCAGATCCATGAAATGGAAAATACAAAGGCATGGAAGTTATACAGAAAGCTGAAGCCAGAAGGGAAAGGGGCTTCATCAAAGAAGCAGGAGTAACCGGATGGAACAGTTGATATGGAGTATAGATGACCGTAAATATCAGGATCAGAATGAAAAATCCCTGATCCTGGAGGGATGGGCTTTTCACAGGGAAGGTCAGCCTTTACATTTTGAACTTACGGATCCCAAAGGGGAGCAGCTTCCTTTAGAGGAGCCGGTACGCTTTGCAAGGTCGGATGTGGAAGCTGGATATCCGGGGATCACCGGTACAAAGAACTGCGGTTTTTCCATCAGGATCCCGGATGCAAAGGGACTTGTAAAGAAGCATGAAAAGCTGATGCTTGCAGCTACAGACGGAAGTGAAAAAGCTATTTTGTGGGAAGCCGATCCGCAGCAGATCCATGATTTCTGTAAGGATCAGATGATGGAGGTGCATATAGACCGGCAGGAGGTGCTGTACCGCACTATGATCGCCGCAGAAGGCTGGGTACTTTGCCAGAAAGGCACGGATCAGATCCTGATGCAGGATGGCAAAGGGAATCCAGTGCCCTTAAAACTGACCCGTGGCCGCAGACCGGATGTGGTGGAAAGCCTGGAACTTGGGGCTGAATATAAAGAAAAAGAACTGGGCTTCCAGATCAGCGGTAAGCTGGCAGATGTGCCGGGAGGCAGGCTGGTGCTGGTTTTCCTTGGAAATACAGGAGACGAAGAGATCCGAAAACAGGTGGAGATCGACCTGAAAAAGCTTCAGGCAGAAAATTCACCGGCAGGCAGGCGCAGAAAGGTGCTGGCCTGGGAGAACCGTAAAGAGAACCTGGATTGCCTGCGAAAAAAAGGAATCCGTGGATTTTTAAAATATGTGGATGCAAAGGCCGGGATCGTGACCGGCGATTATGAGCAGTGGCTGATGCGTCACAGGGCAGGGAGAAGAGAACTGGCAGCCCAGCGGAAAAATCATTTTTCTTATGAGCCAAAGATCAGCATTGTGATCCCTCTTTATAATACTCCATTGCCTTATCTGAAAGAGGCAGTGGATTCTATAATAAAGCAGACCTATAAAAACTGGCAGCTATGCCTGGCTGACGGCAGCACAGGAGATGAGATCACCGCCTATATCCGTAAGCATTATGGCAGGGAGCCAAGGATCTGCTATAAAAAGCTGGAAAAAAACGGGGGGATTTCCCAGAATACCAATGCAGCAGTCAAAATGGCAAAAGGGGACTATATCCTTCTTGCAGACCATGATGATGTGGTTGCGCCGGATGCACTTTTCCATATTGTAAAGGCTATTAACGAAAGCCTTCAAAATGGCGGCTGTCAGGCAGATGTGCTTTATACAGATGAAGATAAGATCAGTATGGATGGTGCCCATTATTTTGAACCGAATTTTAAGCCGGATTACAATCTTTTCCGTTTAAGGGAAAATAATTATATCTGCCATATTTTTGTGGTAAAAAAGGAACTTCTGAAGCAGGTTGGCCTTTTCTCTGCCGATTACGATGGTGCACAGGATTATGATCTGATCCTGAGGTGCTGTGAAAGAGCAGAAAACATTGTGCACATTCCCAGGGTGCTGTACCACTGGAGATGCCATATGGAGTCAACAGCAGCAGACCCTGCAAGCAAGGTTTATGCATACGAGGCAGGGAAGCGGGCACTGGAAGCCCATTATAAGAGGATGGGGATTTCTGCAGAAGTAGAGATGACAGAGCGTCCAGGCTGGTACAGAAGCAGGGTGAAGATCCAGGGGCAGCCACTGATCTCCATTATCATTCCTAATAAAGACCATATAAAGGATCTGGAGTTATGCCTTTATTCTATTGATAAGAAAACCACTTATCCCAATTATGAAGTACTGGTTGCGGAGAATAACAGCGACTGTCCGGAAACCTTTGAATATTATCAGGAAATGGTAAAAAAATATCCTTTTGTAAGGCTTCTCACCTGGAAAGAAGGATTTAACTTTTCAGCGATCAATAATTTTGCAGCAGCACAGGCAAAAGGAGAGTACTTCCTGTTCCTGAATAATGATGTGGAAGTGCTTACTCCGGACTGGATCCAGGAAATGCTGATGATCTGTCAGCAGAAGGATGTTGGAGCAGTAGGTGCAAAGCTGTTTTACCCGGATGATACTATCCAGCATGCAGGTGTGGTCATTGGCCTTGGAGGCATTGCAGGACATGTTTTCTGCAGAGCATCCGGGAATGAGGACGGATACATGGGCAGACTGGTAAGTGTTCAGGAGTACAGTGCAGTGACAGCTGCATGTATGCTTGTAAAGAAAGAGGATTTCCAGCTTGTAAACGGCTTTGATCCTGAATTTGTAGTTGCATTTAATGATATTGATTTCTGTATGAAGCTTGGGCAGCAGAAGAAAAAGGTGGTATTTACCCCTTATGCACAGCTGTATCATTATGAGTCCAAGTCAAGAGGAATGGAGGATACACCGGAGAAACAGCTTCGATTTAAGAAAGAAACCCGGCTTTTTGAGAAAAAGTGGGAGGCGGAGCTGGTCAAGGGAGATCCTTATTACAGCCCGAATTTATCAGTGACAGAAGGAGACTGTTCCTTAAGAGAGGTTTAAAATGTATAAGGAAATATTTGAGGTAACAAAAGAGCGGTTCCATTTACAGGATCAGACCCGGTATGTTCTTCAGGGAACCTGGCCCAAAGAGGGGAAAATGCTGGCTTTTCTTGATAACAGCCAGTTAAAGGCAGATATCCAGAAGCTGGAGATCGTAAGCGCCATGGAGCGTTTCAAGGATCCGGACAGGATCCGTGGAGAGAGGATCACAGCAACAGTACAGCTTCCACAGGATCTTAGCGGTTATCATAAGCTGAAGATCTATGCGGACACACCGGATAAGAAAGAACTGTGGTTTTCCATTCCTGTGAAGGATCTGGAGAAAAAAAGAGGAAAGCCCCAGTATTATATGGAAGAAGAAAAGGTACAGGCTGGCTGTGTCCGGTTAAGAGGCTGGACCATTGCGGACGGACCGGTTTCTGTCCATATTTTTGATGAAAATAAAAAGCCTGTCCATGCAGATATCCAGAGGACTGCAAGGGTAGATGTGGAGCAGCTTTATGAAGAAGCCGTGGATCCGGGAAAGACTGGCTTTTTTGCAGAAGTAACCGGATTTTCCGGAAAAGTGCTATATCTTGTATTTGAATGCAAGGGTAAAAAATCGGTTTATGTGGTGCATCTGCAGAAACCGGTGATCCTTGCAAACAAGGTGGAAAAGTATGCGAAAAAGGGCATGAAGTATCTGAAATATCAGGGACCTGCCGCATTATGGAACAAGACGGTGTCCAAGGTGAAAACCGTTTCCACCAGGGAGATCCCTTATTCCAAATGGATTGAAAGACACCTTCCCACAAAAGGGGAACTGGAAAAGGAACGCAGGACAAAGTTTGATTTCCAGCCAATGATCTCTATTGTGGTTCCTGCCTACAAAACACCGGAAAAGTATCTTCGCAGGCTGGTGGAGTGTGTAAAGGAGCAGACATATCCAAACTGGCAGCTTTGTATTTCTGATGGAAGCGGAGCAGATTCTCCAATCAGGAAGCTGCTGCAGGAACTGGCGGCCCAGGATGAACGGATCAAGGTGGTTTTCAGTGAAAAGCCACTTCAGATCTCTGAAAATACCAATCAGGCACTGGCTATGGCACAGGGAGATTTTATTGCATTTGCAGACCATGATGATGAGCTGACCCCACATGCACTTTTTTCCTGTGTAAAGGCTTTAAATGAACATCCTGGAGTACGGGTGCTTTATTCTGATGAGGACAAAATGTCCATGGACGGACATAAGTTTTTCCAGCCTCATTTTAAGCCGGATTATAACCCGGATCTTCTGTGCACAGTAAATTATATCTGCCATTTATTTGTGGTAGATAAAGAGCTTCTGGCTCAGGTGGGCATGCTTCGCAGTGCCTATGACGGAGCTCAGGATTACGATTTTGTATTCCGGTGTGTGGAGGCAGTGCAGGATGAAGAGATTTATCATATTCCCAAGATCCTGTACCACTGGAGGTGTCATGAGGATTCCACAGCAGAGAACCCGGAAAGTAAGGGCTATGCTTTTGAAGCAGGGAAAAGGGCCATTGAAGCCCATTACGAGCGTACTGGCATTCAGGCGCAGGTATTTCCGGGAGAGTTCCCAGGGCTTTACCGCACCAGCTTCCTTCGTGACAGGGATCCGTTAATTTCCATCATTATTCCGAATAAAGATCATATTGATGATCTGAAACGGTGCATGGATGCGATTGACAGTAAATCTACCTATAAGAATTACGAGTATGTGATCGTTGAAAATAACAGTACAGATCCGGCTACCTTCCAGTATTACAAGGATCTGGAAAAGGAAAATCCAAAAGCCAGGGTAGTGTACTGGGATGGCCCGTTTAATTTCTCGGCAATTAATAACTTTGGCGCAAAATATGCAAGGGGAGAATATTTCCTGCTTTTGAATAACGATACGGAGATCATTAATCCGGACTGCCTGGAGGAACTGCTTGGCTATTGCATGCACCAAGATGTTGGCGCTGTAGGCGCAAGGCTTTATTATGAGGACGATACCATCCAGCATGCAGGAGTGGTGATCGGCTTTGGCGGGATTGCAGGACACTGCTTTGTGATGCAGCCAAGAGGGACTACAGGCTATTGCCACAGGATCATCTGTGCCCAGGATTACAGTGCTGTTACAGCAGCCTGTATGATGGTAAAAAAAGAAGCCTTTGAAAAGGTTGGAGGCTTAAGCGAGGAACTGGCAGTTGCATTTAATGATATTGATTTCTGCCTGAAGCTGCGGAAGGCCGGTTATCTGATCGTATACAATCCTTATGCAGAGCTGTATCATTATGAGTCAAAATCAAGAGGCCTTGAGGACACACCTGAAAAGGTGGCCAGATTTAACAGGGAAATGGCTGTGTTTGAGAAAAAATGGCCAAAGATCCTTCGTGACGGAGATCCCTACTACAATCCAAATCTTACTTTAAAGAGCCAGGATTTTTCCCTGAAGAGGATTTAAATGATATGAAAAAACTTATAAATAAAATAAGCCGGGAGCAGAAGACAAGACTTCTGCTCCTGCTGGTATTATTTGTCAGCGGCCTGGTTGTTTACAGGAATTACATTTTCGGAAATGAACTGATGGTGTACAGTGATGTAGGGGGAGATACCCTGGAGCAGTATACCATGCACTATGCCACCATCGTGAATCATCTTCGGGCAGGGATCTTTTCCCTGTGGGATTTTACCAATGGCTTTGGTACAAGCATGTTCAACCTGAACCTGTTTGATCCGTCCCTGATGGTACTGTATGCGCTGGGTGTGATCCTTGGACCTGCATACATGCTGTTCTTTCTGGTGTGGATACAGATCGGCAGGATCCTGGCAGCAGGATGGATCTTTTACTGGTTCCTTTCAGAATTTTCCCTTAGCAGGCAGAGTAAATTTGTGTTCAGTTTTGCTTATGGACTTAGCGGCTATCTTCTTGTGTGGGGACAGCATTACCAGTTTGGAATGGTAACTGTGTATTTCCCGCTGCTGCTTTTATTCTGTGAGAAGTTCTTAAGAAAAGAAAAGAAATGGAAGCTGTTTCCTGTGATGGTATTTTTCTGCGGGATTTACAGCGTGTATTTTACATACATGTGCCTGGCAGGAACCGGCCTGTATCTTCTGTTCCGTGTGATTTCCATGAACGGGCTTACCATCCGGCAGAGGATCGGGAAATTTGCTGGCGGCTGTGGGCTTATGCTGCTGGGGCTTGGGATGAGCTTTGCAGTATTTTTGCCTATGGCTTCGATTCTTTTAAATGTAACCTCCAGGGTGGAACAGAAAAGAACCCTGCTGGATCTTTTAAAAAGATGCTTTACACTGAACAAATCGGAATATTATGAAACCCTTCTGATCCGCCCATTTTCCACGAATTTCCAGAACCTTCAGGAACTGGGAGACAAGAAATATTATGGCTTCTGGAACTATTATGAGGATCCGGTGCTGTTCGTTTCTGTTCTGGCGGTTTTCCTGGTGGTACAGTTCCTGCTTTTGTTCTGGAAAAGCAAAGAGTCAAAACGTACCAGAAGGACGGCTTACGGGGCAGCTGTGTTTATGCTGCTTCTGGTGATCTTCCCTGTTGGCGGTTATGCATTTAATGCTTTTGCTACAGTTACCTACAGATATACTTTTCTTCTGCTTCCTATGATTCTTCTGGCAGCAGCCTGGACCTGGGATTATCTGAAAAAAGGCGGGAAGGCCAGCATTTTAGGTGTGGTTCTGGTATGTATCTTTTTGTACAGAGCCTGCAAAATGGGGTATGAGGACAGCCTTTTTGCTGAATACAGGCAGAATGCAGTGGTAACAGCTGTCACCGGAACTGTGATGGCGGCGGTGCTTCTTCTAGTGAACCGGCTGAAAGTGAAAGGGCGGCAGGTGCTTTACAGTCTGCTGGCTTTTGCCATGGCTGTGAATGTGATCTCTGAAGGTCATGTTGGTTATGAAGACAGGATGTCCCTGAAAAAAGAAGATACACCGGCAGAAACGGTTGTTCAGGTAACAGATGAATATCTGGAAAAGATCGTAGAGGAGCCTTCCGAGCAGCAGGCCAGGGATTTTATTGACAAGCCCCAGGCATATTTCAGGGAGCTTTACAGCCAGGATATCCAGGATATTCTGGAATATTTAAAAGAAACAGACAAAAGCTTTTATCGTGTGGAAAAGGATTTTTCTTCTGCAACGATTTCCATGGATTCCCTTGCACAGGGATACCGGGGAGTGAGTACCTATAATTCTGTTATGAACAGCAATGTAAAAGACTTTGTAGATACCTGTATCCCAAGCTTTTATTATGCAGACAGGAACCGGTATACTTTCTGGGACAATGCCATGAACAACTGGTTTGCCGCATTTACAGGCGTCCGGTATCTGATCTCCAAAGACGGTAATCTGGACAGCAGTAAATATACCCTGATCCGTCAGTTTGGCAGTATGTATCTGTATCAGAATGTGCGGGAAAGTGATGTGGCAAGGTTTTATGATGAAACTGTATCAGAAAACAGCCTGCGTGCAGCAGATAAAAAGACAAGGAAGAAATTTTTAAGCAATACCATTGTACTGGAAGATGGAGAAAACCGGGAAAGCGCAGCAGGGCTTGGAAAATCCCAGGCAAAGAAAGAATCAAAGGTTGTGCTGGATGCTCCCAAGAAGGATACATTGGTAACAGGCAGTATCCAGGCGGCTTCAGAAGGATATGTGCTTTTTATGATCCCTTATGAAGACGGATGGAGCCTTAAGATCGATGGAGAGGATACTGACCTGCAAAAAGGAGACTTAGGATTCCTTGCATGTAACGTAAAAGAAGGAGATCATACACTTACTCTTACTTACCGTGCACCTCTTCTGAAAGAGGGAATTTTGCTAAGTTCTGTATTCTGGATGCTCTATCTTATGTTTACAGTATGTACATATTTTGTTCATAAAAAAGACACAAAAATGTGATACCTATTATGTATCCGAATTGAATATGTATAAAGTTGTAGCGCAAAGGTAGCATCATATCATGATGCATAAAAGAGAATCCGGTGCAAATCCGGAACGATGCCGTCACTGTGTAAGGGAGCTGCTTCAAAGCCCACTGGGTGACCGGGAAGGGGAAGCAGTGTTGAACGAAGTCAGGAGAACTGCCTTGGCGTGGAATTGCGGATCTGCGGGACACAGAACCAGTATTCTCATAACATTATATGAATTATAAAGTTTATTACGAGGATGCCCCTGCGAAGAGGGAGGAGCATCTGGTAAAGGGAACGAATGTGTTGATGAGAAACATTGCGGTCGCAGAAATGTGACCGCTGTTTTTATGCATATTCCCACCGGAAATACCAAAAAAGAGGAGAAAAACAATGAAACGTAAAACACTTATGGCACTGATCCTGTCTGTATCTATGGCAGCAAGCATGACATGTGCAGCAACATCAGCATTTGCAGAAACAGAAGAGACAACAGAGGCAGCAGATGATGCAGAGGCAACAGATGATGCAGAGGATGCATCTTCAGAGGACGCAGATCAGGAGGCAGCAAAAAAAGTGGCAGACCTTATCGATGCAATCTATGTTCAGGAGAGAACAGATGATACAGATGCACAGTGCACAGAAGCAAAAGAAGCTTGGGATGCACTGACAGATGCACAGAAGGAACTGGTAGAGGGAGAAGAGGCAAGCCCAGAGTATTTCGGAAGAGATACAGGAGATGCTTCCCAGGATGATCCGAGAAACCAGGATGAGATCGGTGAGAATGAGCTTCTGGTAGTAAGCTTTGGTACTTCTTTCAATGACAGCCGTGCACAGGACATCAAAGGTATTGAGGATGCGCTTCAGGAAGCATATCCAGACTGGTCTGTAAGAAGAGCATTTACAGCACAGATCATCATCAACCATGTACAGGCAAGAGATGATGAGCATATCGACAATATGCAGCAGGCACTTGACCGTGCAGTTGCAAACGGTGTTAAGAACCTGGTTGTACAGCCTACACATCTGATGCATGGTGCAGAGTATGATGAGATGGTAGAGGTTATTGATGAGTATAAGGATAACTTTGAGTCTGTAGCAATTGCAGAGCCAATGCTTGGTGAGGTTGGAGAAGATGCTACAGTGATCAATGATGACAAAGCAGCTGTTGCTAAGGCTATCACAGATGAGGCTGTAAAGATTGCTGGTTATGACAGCATGGAAGCTGCAGCAGAAGACGGCACAGCATTCGTATTCATGGGTCATGGAACATCCCATACAGCAAATGTTACTTATGACCAGATGCAGACACAGATGGAGAACCTTGGATTTACAAACGCATTCATCGGTACTGTAGAGGGTGAGCCGGAAGACACAGCTTGTGATGTTGTAATCGACAAAGTAAAAGAAGCTGGATTCAAGAAAGTTATTCTTCGTCCGCTGATGGTTGTTGCTGGTGACCATGCAAACAACGATATGGCTGGAGATGATGACGATTCCTGGAAGAGCATGTTCGAGGCATCTGGAGAGTTTGACAGTGTAGACTGCCAGATCGAAGGACTTGGAAGAGTTGAAGCAGTAGAGCAGCTGTATGTAGAGCATACAAAAGCAGCAATTGACAGTTTAGCAAAATAATAAGGAGATAAGATAGTTATGAAGCGTTCATTAGCCATTTTAGTATCAGCATTAAGTATTTCTGCCATGACAGTTCCTATGACACTGCCGGTATGGGCAGAGGCAGCAGACACCAAGGAAGAAGCAGCAGACACACAGGATCTGGAGGATGGAGTTTACATTGTTGACTTTAATACAGACAGCAGCATGTTCCGCGCAAACGAGGCATGCGAGGGCAAAGGCCAGCTTACTGTAGAAGACGGCAAAATGACACTTCATATTACTCTTGTATCCAAGAATATCGTGAATCTTTTCCTTGGCGTTACAGAAGACGCACAGAAGGATGATGCAGAGCTGATTGAGCCAACCACAGATACAGTTACATATAAGGACGGTACATCTGATGATGTGTACGGTTTTGATGTTCCTGTAGAGGCTCTTGATCAGGATTTTGACCTTGCGCTTATCGGAACAAAGGGCAAATGGTATGATCATACTGTAAGCGTAAGCAATCCGGAAGAGATGAATGATGATAACAAGCTTCCTGTAGAAGTTGCTGAGAATGAAGAAGCAGAAACAGATACAGAGGATGCTGAATAATAATTAAAAAGATAAGCCAGCCGATCACATTTCGGCTGGCTTTTTTTTCGGAAAAAACGAGGGTGTATCAGGATTTTATGATCTTGATCATCTTTATAAATAACAGAAGAAGGATCAGGAATGCCACACCGCCGATCACCGCATAAGGCACATAGGATGTGGACTGGGAATAGGCCTTTGCTGCTTCCATGTTAGCCTGACCGTTAGTATATACGGAAGTGTCCTGTTCCTGCTCCGGTTCCATCACAGCAGTGCCTACCTGTACACCATTGTAGAAGTAGGTGCGGTTTATCTGGTCGCCAGAAGGTGTATCCTGAACAGTCAGGCTGTCTTCTGAAGTTCCGGCAGGTACGATCACCTGTCCACCGGACATCATGGAAAAATCATCCTCACCCAGGGTAAGCAGCTGGAAATTGGAAAATCCATAATCCAGAAGAGTGATGGCTTCATCATCTGTCTGTCCTGACGCTCCTTTTAAAACAACACAGATCAATGTGACACCATTGCGCTGTGCACTGCATACCAGTGTGCTCTGGGAAGCTTCCGTAAATCCCTCCTTACCTCCAAGGCAGCCTTCGTAGTAAGCATCGGAGCTGTTGTTGGTCATGGTAAACTTGCTGGTAAGGGATCTGGCGCCGCCGGATACGTTGGTTGCCGGAATGGTATAGGTATTGGCACTGGCAAGCGGTGAAAAAGAAGGATTCTCTGTGGCCGCTTTCATGATCAGCGCCATATCATGGGCTGTGGTGTGCTGATTCTCATCAGGAAGCCCGGTAGGGTTGGTGAACACCGTATTGGTACAGCCAAGCTGGGCGGCCCTTGTATTCATCATGGCAACAAAGTTATCTACAGATCCGCCGATATGTTCAGCAACCTGTAGTGCAATGTCATTGGCAGATGCAACCATGATAGCGTACAGACATTGTTCCATGGTAAAAACCTCATCCAGCTGTGCAGAAATATTGGCTCCTCCATCTGTAACACCGGAAACACCGGTAGAAGTCATGGTCACTTCATCTGTAAGATTGCTGTTCTCTAAAGCGAGAAGGCAGGTCATGATCTTAACTGTACTTCCAGGATAAAGGACTTCATCCATATTCTTGGCGTACAGGGTAGTGCCTGTGCTGTCTTCCAGGATTACAGCTGCTTCGGAAGTGATCCCAGGTCCTTGGGGCCATCCGGAAATTTGGTTGGTAGTGATGCCGGTGGCTGTGGTATCCGTGGCAGCCGCCTCTTCTGCAAATGCAGGGCTTCCAAGGATCAGGGAAGCTGACAGCCCGGCAGAGAGAAGAAGGGAAAAAACAGCCCTTTTTCTGCGGGGGTATTTCTTTGGTTTTCTCATTGTATAGATTATCTCCTGTTATATTTTTCGTATTTCATAGCTGCTTCATATGTTCGCAGCTTATTGTTTCTATCATAGCATATCTGCAATCAGAATTAGTATATCACATTTACTCCATTTCTTGCAAAAAATATAGTACAATGTTAAAATGGACAGTAATAAAAATGTAGAGGTAAAAAGAAAACATGAGTAAACAAAAATCGTCAGGGATGAAGATACAATGGGGACGCCTTTTGAAGAAGCTGTCTCCCTATACCATCCAGAAAGGGCTGCGCTATCTGAAGCATTATGGCCCCAGGGAATTCTGGATCCGTCTTCATGAACGGTTTGAACCTGAAGAGGTTCCTTACGGTCCCTGGTATGAAGCATATATTCCGGATGAGACTGTTTTGGAAAAGCAGAGGAGACATACATTTCCCTATGCCCCAAAGATTAGTGTAGTGGTACCGGCTTACCGTACACCGGCAGCCTTTTTGAAACAGATGATAGAGTCTGTTCTTGCACAGACTTATGATAACTGGGAGCTTTGTATTGCAAATGGCAGTCCTGAGGACAAAGAGATGTGTCAGATCCTGAATGCGTATCAGGACCGGGATCCAAGGATACGCTGGCAGCCTTTGAAAGCCAATCTTGGGATCGCAGAAAATACAAATGCTGCTTTTGAAATGGCACAGGGAGATTATATCGGGCTGATGGATCACGATGATCTGCTGGCTCCCAATGCACTGTTTGAAGTGGTACGGGCCATGAATGCAGATCCAAGACCAGAGGTTGTATATACAGATGAAGATAAGGTGACAATGGATCTGAAGGAGCATTTTCAGCCTCATCTGAAACCGGATTTTAACCTTGATCTTTTAAGATCCAATAATTATATCTGCCATTTTTTTACTGTATCCAGAGCCATTGTGGAAAAGGTCGGCGGGTTTCGCAGGGAATATGACGGTGCACAGGATTATGATTTTATTTTCAGGTGTGTAGAGGCAGCTGGCTGTGTGGCGCATGTGCCGGAGATCCTGTATCACTGGAGAACGCACAAGGCATCCACGGCAGACAATCCTGCAAGCAAGATGTATGCTTTTGATGCAGGGAAAAGGGCTATTGAGGCTCATCTTGAAAGAACCGGGACAAAGGGAATCGTAAGTCATACCAAGGATCTTGGTTTTTACAGGGTACAGTATCCGGTACAGGGCGCTCCCCTTGTGTCCGTGATCATTCCAAATAAAGATGAGAAGGATACGCTTCAGGCATGCATACGCTCCATCCGTGAGCATACCTCTTATAAGAATTATGAGATCCTGATCGTAGAGAATAATAGTACCACAGATGAGATTTTTGAATATTACAAGCAGCTGTCAAAGGAGCCGGATGTAAGGATCCTGCGCTGGAATGGAGTTTTTAATTACTCAGCTATTAATGATTTTGGCGCAAAAAGTGCCAGAGGGGATTATTTCCTTTTCTTGAATAATGACATTACAGTGATCACACCGGACTGGATGGAAGAAATGCTTGGTGTATGCCAGAGACGGGAAGTGGGGGCTGTAGGTGTGAAGCTTCTTTATCCGGACAATACCATCCAGCATGCCGGATGTGTGGTTGGCATGGGCGGTATCGCAGGGCATATGTTTGTGGATATGCCAGCTGAGAGGACAGGATATCTGCATAAAGCATCCCTTCTTCAGGACATGAGTGCAGTGACTGCAGCCTGCATGATGGTAAAAAGAGATGCTTTTGAAAAGGCAGGCGGTTTTACAAAGGAGCTTGCAGTAGCTTTTAATGATGTGGATCTTTGCCTGAAAATACGCAGGGAAGGATACCTGGTGGTATACGATCCCTATGCAAAGCTTTACCATATGGAGTCAAAAACAAGAGGGTCTGAGGACAGCAAAGACAAAGTACGGCGCTTCCAGACTGAGATTGAATATATGCGAAGCCACTGGATCCAGATACTGAAAAAGGGAGATCCTTATTATAATAAGAATCTTTCCCTTACAAAGTGGAATTATTCCCTGAAACCGCTTCCGGGGATGAAGAGCAGGAAAGGACAATAAGGAGGAACACATGCAGGAAGTTGAAGTTTCAGTGGTAATACCCAATTATAACGGGATGGCATATCTGGATGGCGTATTGTCGAGCCTGGAATGCCAAACCTTTCGGGATTTTGAGGTGATCCTGGTGGATAACGGTTCTGCTGACGGAAGTACCTCTTTCGCAGCTGCCAGTTATCCCTGGGTCCGGGTAATCGAGCTTCCGGACAATTATGGATTCAGCTGTGCAGTCAATGAGGGAATAAAAGCATCCACAGCAGAATATGTGCTGCTTTTGAATAATGATACAGAAGTTGAAAAAGATTTTGTAAAGGAAATGCTGGAAGCCATAAAGCGGCATGACAATGCTTTTTCCTGTGCAGGCAAAATGGTTCAGTTTAATGATCGTGACAAGCTGGATGATGCAGGGAATTATTATTGTGCCCTTGGATGGGCTTTCGCAAGAGGAAAAGGCAGAAATATCCATACCTATGACCAGGAAGAGAAAGTGTTTGCCACCTGTGCAGGCGCAGCCATTTACAGAAGGAAATTCCTGGATAAGACAGGTTATTTTGATGAAGAACATTTTGCATATCTGGAGGATCTGGATATCAGCTACAGGGCAAGGATCATGGGTTATGAGAACTGGTATGCCCCAAAGGCAGTGGTGTACCATGTAGGCAGCGGTACCAGCGGTTCCAGGTATAATCAGTTCAAAACCAGGTATTCATCCAGAAATAATATTTATCTGATCTATAAGAACATGCCGCTTTTGCAGATCATCCTGAATCTGCCCTTTATGATCCCTGGATTTGCAGTGAAGATCCTGTTTTTTACCTTAAAAGGTATGGGACGGGAATACCTGGCAGGGATCAAGAATGGATTCCAGATCAGTAAAAGGGACCGTAAAGTACGTTTTTCCGTGAAGAATCTGCCTAATTACCTGAAAATACAACTGGAATTATGGGAAAACATCATCCGTAGATTTTGTTGTTAAACAGGGGAAAAACGTAACTGTTTCATAAAATTTTTATAAATTGTATTTCAAGATTTTATTGCAATTATGTTGCATCTATTATAAGATAAGAGAAGTGAAAAAACGAGGTGACAGGAATTGATTAAGGATAACCAGAAAAATTTCAGTCTTCTCCATGTGGTAATAGATGCCTGTATAATTGTCCTGGCATATTTCCTTGCCTGGGCAGTGCGATTTATAGGACCTTTTGCAGCAACTGCAGTGCGGACCAGATCCTTTGAGCAGTATATGTCTGCGCTGCTTTTTATTGTCCCGGCGTATCTGATGCTGTATCACGCATTCTCTCTTTATGAGCCGATGCGTATGCAGGGAAGGCGCCTGGTGCTTTCCAATGTGATCAAGGCTAATACCCTTGGTATCCTTCTGACCACATTTGTACTGTACTACATTGAGGAAGGGGATATTTCCCGTTCCATGCTGATCATGTTCTACTGCATCAATATTTTCCTGGATTTCAGTGCCAGGATGGCAGTATACTATATTCTCCGCAATATGCGTAAGAAGGGGATGAACCAGAAGCAGGTGCTGCTTGTGGGATACAGCCGCGCAGCAGAAGAATACATTGACCGTATCCAGCAAAATCCTCAGTGGGGTTATATTGTTCGGGGGATTCTGGATGACAACGTAGAAGCAGGTACTGTTTACAAAGGGATCAAAGTCATTGGAAGGATCGCAAACCTGATGGTGATCCTGCCTGCAAACAGACTGGACGAGATTGCGATTACTCTTGGCCTTTCTGAGTATTACCGGCTGGAGCAGATCGTTGCCATGTGTGAGAAGTCAGGAGTTCATACCAAATTTATTCCGGACTACAGTACCATTATACCCACCAAGCCATATACAGAAGATATACTGGGACTTCCAGTGATCAATATACGTTATGTGCCGCTAAGCAACACTTTTAATGCAATGGTAAAGAGGATCATGGATGTTCTGGGCTCTATTGCAGCTATTATTGTTGCTTCTCCTGTGATGTTGCTGATGTGCATACTGATCAAGGCCACATCCAGGGGACCGCTGATCTATAAGCAGGAGCGGGTAGGGCTTCACAATAAGACATTCTGGATGTATAAGTTCAGATCCATGGAGGTACAGCCGGAGTCAGAAGAGAAGAAAGCCTGGACAGTGAAGAATGATCCCAGAGTTACCGGCATTGGTAAATTCATGAGACGAACAAGCATAGATGAGCTGCCCCAGCTGTTCAATATCCTGAAAGGGGATATGAGCCTGGTAGGCCCAAGGCCCGAGAGGCCTTTCTTTGTGGAGAAGTTCAGGGAAGAAATTCCCAGATATATGGTGAAGCACCAGGTACGCCCGGGACTGACCGGATGGGCACAGGTAAACGGCTACAGGGGAGATACATCCATCCGTAAAAGGATTGAGTGTGACTTATATTACATTGAGAACTGGACCGTTGGCTTTGATATCAAAATATTGTTCCTTACATTTTTTAAGGGATTTATTAATAAAAATGCATACTAACAGAGAATACTAAGGGATGCAGAATAACCAAGAAGGGAAAAGAGTATGGCAGGAAAAGGAAAAAAGAAGAAGAGAATCCTCTTCGCAATTGAGATCATTGTTCTTCTGCTGTTTATCGGCGGGCTGTATGTGTATGGACAGATTTCAGCCAGGATGGACAAGCTTGTAAAGAACAAAGTAACAGAATCTTCCGGCGAACAGGCAGCTTTCGATGATTCCAAGATAGTTACCAATGACACAGCTCCCAAGATGACAGGCTACAGAACATATGCACTGTTCGGTATTGACCACAGATCCAAGAATGCTTCTTTGGGTTCTGAGAACAGCGATACCATGATCATTGCCAGCATTAACAATGATACACAGGAGGTACGTCTGGTATCTATTTACCGTGATACACTTCTGAATATTGGCAATGGTACTTATGCCAAGGCAAATGCAGCTTATGCATACGGTGGTCCGGAGCAGGCTATTTCCATGCTGAATACCAACCTGGATCTGAATATTACGGATTATGCTACTGTAGATTTTAATGCACTGACTGCAGCAGTGGACGCAGTTGGCGGCCTGGAGATCCCTCTTTCCTATGCAGAGATGGTTCATATGAACAGTTACTGTAAAGAAACATCAGAGGAAACAGATAAGGAATATACACCGGTAGAACTTCCGGATCCTAAGCCTGAAGATGAGGAAGCGATTTACAATATTTACCATTTGAATGGTGTGCAGGTTACTTCTTACTGCCGTATCCGCTATACAGCCAGCCTGGATATGGGACGTACAGAGCGTCAGCGTAAGGTGATTCAGATGTTGACCCAGAAGCTGAAGAAAGCCGGTCTGACTACTATTTTCAATATTATGGATGAGGTGTTCCCAATGGTGGAAACATCCCTTACCAAGACCGAGATCCTGAATATGATTCCAACACTTCTTGGATATCATGTGGATCAGACTACAGGTTTCCCCTTCAATTACAAGTTCTCCAATGCAAGAGGAAGTATTATTGTAGCGGACTCCCTGGAGTCTAACGTAAAGCAGCTTCATGAGTTCCTGTATGGTTCTTCCGAGAATTATACACCTTCTCAGAATATTATTGATGCAAGTGCCAAGATCGTTGCTATCGTAGGAGGCGCTGACAAGCTTCAGGATGAGGCTCCTGCAGTCAGCGAGGATGATGGTACAGGTAATAATGAGTTCTTCTGGCAGGACGACGGAAGCGGCGGCAATGCCTGGGACAACGGAAGCGGCGGTTATTCGGATCCGAACAGCGGCGGTACTACCGGTGGGGATACTACTGGTGGAGGAGATAACAGCGGCGGTAATACCGGAGGCGGTGATTATGTAGATCCTGGAACCGGTGGAGATAATACCGGCGGAAGCGATAACACCGGAGGCGGTGATTACGTAGATCCTGGAACCGGTGGAGATAATACCGGCGGAGGCGATAACAGTGGCGGAGATAATACCGGAGGCGGTGATTATGTAGATCCTGGAACCGGCGGTGACACTGGAGGAGGAGATGCTGGCGGTGATGTGATCCAGGATGAAGTGATCGTGGATTATGAAAGCGTAGAAGGCGCCTAATAAATAATATGCAGGCTGTTGCATAAAACATCTGCAGCGAATAGATATACATTCTTAGACAGACCGTGTATTATTCCTGACAAATGTATTTGTGCAGCAGCCCTTTTTATCTCAAATGTATTTATACAGCAGCTCTTTTTACCTCAATTTTTAATCTCAATGGGAAAGGAAAAAAGATGAAGAACGTAGATGTGATCATTCCCACATATCATCCGGGAAATGATTTTTACCAGCTTCTGAAAAAGCTGGATCAGCAGACAAGGCCGGTTCACAAAATACTTGTGATGAATACAGAGGAAAGCGGCTGGAAGCCTGAATGGGAAAAAGAATTCGGACAGTTGGAGGTTCACCATCTTCAAAAGGCTGATTTCGACCATGGCGGCACCAGGAAAAAGGCAGCAGAACTGTCGGATGCTGACTTTATGATTTTTATGACACAGGATGCACTTCCGGCAGATGAATATCTGGTGGAGCATCTTTTAAAGCCGCTGGAGGCAGATGAAAGAATTGGCGCAGCCTATGCCAGACAGCTTCCAAAGCAGGATTGCCGTTTTATAGAATGCTATACCAGATCATTTAATTATCCGGCAGTTTCTTCCGTAAAATGGGAAAAGGATACAGGAAGATATGGGATCAAGACATATTTCTGCTCCAATGTATGTGCTGCCTACAACAAAAAGATCTACACACAGATAGGTGGTTTTGTGGATCATGCCATTTTTAATGAGGATATGATCTATGCTGGCAGCATGGCTAAGAAAGGATATGGGATCGCATATCAGGCAGATGCACGTGTGTACCATTCCCACAATTATTCCTGCAGCCAGCAGTTCCACAGGAATTTTGACCTTGGGGTGTCCCAGGCAGAGCATCCGGAGATCTTTGAGTCGGTTCCTTCCGAAGGAGAAGGGATGAAGCTGGTAAAGCAGACTCTTGGATATCTGGTGAAAAGCAGACATATATGGCTGATCCCACAGCTGGTATTCCAAAGCGGAAGCAAGTACCTGGGGTACAAGATGGGGAAGGACTACAGGAAGCTGTCCCCGAAAATGATTCTTAAGTGTACGATGAACCGGGAATATTGGAAAAGGAAAGAATAGTTTGTTTCTGTCACCGTTTTTTAAAATATCCATCACAGATTAAACACATTTCATTGTTACACTTTTTTTATGATACAGAAGGGAGCAGATGGATATGGACGAGGAGAGAAACTGGGGAACGGATTCCCAGGAAAATACAGAAAATGACAGCTCCGGTGATGTAACCTATCACTATAAAAGACCACAATACGGGCATTATCAGTTCCATGAAGAACAGCATACAGATCAGGAAAATTCCAATGATGATAAAAATGAAGAGGATAGCAGCAAGGTAAAGACCGAGACAAAGGACAGGAAACCTGTACCTTTTAAGAAAAAACTGGCCTCTACGATTGCACTGGCAGTGGTATTTGGACTGGTGGCAGGAACTGTTTTCCAGGCAACCAATATCCTGTCACGAAAATATCTTGGAACAACATCAACGGCAGATACCAAAGTGTCCACTACAGAGTCTGTACCGGAGACGACTTCGGACAACACCACAGATACTTCTTCAGTGCTGGATACCGCCAATGAGAAAGGGGCAGTTGCAGCAGTGGCAAAAGCCACCATGCCTTCCGTAGTAGCCATTACTTCTGTAAGTATTCAGGAGATCACAAGCTTTTTCGGTTATGGCATGGAATATCCAAGCACAGGCAGTGGTTCCGGGATCATTGTAGGAGAGAATGATGATGAACTTCTGATCGCTACTAACAATCATGTGATCGAGGGTGCCACAACTTTAAGCGTGTGCTTTATCGGGGACGATGTGGTGAATGCAGAGCAGGAGACAAGGAATGTAGCCAGTGGTGACGGAGATATTAATATTGATGATGCGGTGTCTGCAAAGATCAAAGGAACAGATGAGACGAATGACCTTGCAGTGATCGCTGTGGAGAAGAAAGACATCCCGGAAGATACCATGAGTGAGATCAAGATTGCCCAGCTGGGCAGTTCGGATGATCTTGTGGTAGGTGAACAGGTAGTTGCCATAGGAAATGCCCTTGGTTATGGGCAGACTGTTACATCCGGATGGGTAAGCGCCCTGAACCGTACCATTACTTTGGAAGGTGGAAGCACAGCCTCCAACCTGATCCAGACAGATGCAGCTATCAATCCTGGTAACAGTGGTGGTGCTCTTTTGAACATGAAGGGTGAACTGATCGGCATCAATTGTGCAAAATATGCATCCAGTGATGTGGAAGGCACAGGATATGCGATCCCTATTTCAGAGGCCCAGCCTATTCTGGAAGAACTTATGAACCGTAAGACAAGGGATAAAGTATCAGATTCCTCTAAGGCAGGATATCTGGATGTGGAGGTGACAGATCTTACCACCGTTGCCATTCAGATGTACAATATGCCGTCCGGTGCTTTTGTAATGCGGGTAACACCAGGCGGTGCAGCAGAGCAGGCCGGTATCCAGAGAAACGATATTATTGTGAAGTTTGACGGACAAAGCGTCAGTGGCCGTTCAGACCTGGTAGATAAGCTGTCTTACTATACCGCCGGCGAAACGGTAGATGTGATAGTTGCACGACCGGATAACGGAGAATATAAAGAGCAGACCATCAGTGTTACCCTTGGATCCAGAGACAGCCAGGGACAAAATAACGCCTGATCATTAAATATATGGTGTTGGGGCAAGTTATCTCCCAACACTATTATACCAATAGATTATTTTATGCGAGCTGCTGTAGCGGATCTGGGCTTCAGATACGTTACGGCGGCTCTTAGTATATCCTGCAGCAGTTATTTCAGAATGATATTTAAAAACGGAATGTATGGAAAATCCGTTTCCGGAAAAAATAGAAATATCAATGCAGGAGGCAGAACATGAAGAAAATATTATATACCATTAAAGACCCGGCAGGAATCCATGCCAGACCGGCAGGAATGCTTGTGAAAGAAGCGAAAAAATATGACAGCAGGATACAGCTCCAAAAAGGCGATAGGAAAGCATCAGCCACAAACCTGATCGCAATTATGGGAATGGGACTTCGCTGCGGCGACCAGGTGGAAATCTCCATAGAAGGCCCGGACGAAGACGCCGCCAAAGAAGGCCTGCAGGCATTTTTAGATACAATGGCATAAAACATCCACGATCATTATTTCGGGGTGGTGAACCCCTCCCACCCCGGACTTTATAAAAACTTTATTTCAATAGTGGGAAAAGATGTGTTATAATCCAAATGGAATACAACCACAGAAAGGAAAGAATATGTCACAACATATTGACGATTACGAAGATTTTAGAGAAGTAGACACTGCCGGAGACAAGGACACAGCAGCCAATACAACTGACCCATCCAAAACAGTTGACTCATCTGCAGCATCAGCATCCAACACAGGCGCCGGAGTGGGCGCAGATGACCAGGAAGACGGATATGAGCACTTCTGTTTTCTGTGCCGCCGTCCTGAAAGCCAGGCAGGGAAGATGATCGAACTTCCGAACGATATACATATCTGCACAGACTGTATGCAGAAAAGCTTTAACACCATGAACAGTCAGATCAACAACAGCAATATGAACTATGGCGACCTTCTGAATATGCCGGGAGTCAGCATGATCGATCTTGGGAACCTGAATATGGGACCACAGCCCAGGAAGATCCGTAAGAAAAAGGCAGCTCAGGAGACAAAGCCTGCACTGGATCTGAAGAAGATCCCTGCACCTCATAAGATCAAAGCCACCCTGGACGAATATGTGATCGGTCAGGAGAAAGCAAAGAAAGTTATGTCAGTGGCAGTATATAACCACTATAAGAGAGTAGCATCAGACATCAAAGACGATGTGGAGATCGAGAAGTCCAACATGTTGATGATCGGACCTACCGGTTGCGGCAAGACCTATCTTGTAAAGACTCTGGCCAGACTTCTGGATGTACCGCTTGCCATTGCAGATGCCACCTCTCTTACAGAAGCCGGATATATCGGTGACGATATTGAGAGTGTTGTGTCTAAGCTTTTAGCAGCAGCGGACAATGATGTAGAGAAGGCAGAGCACGGCATTATCTTCATTGATGAGATCGACAAGATCGCAAAGAAGAAGAACGCAAACCAGAGAGATGTAAGCGGAGAAGCTGTTCAGCAGGGACTGCTGAAGCTGTTAGAAGGCAGTCAGGTGGAAGTACCGGTAGGAGCCAACAGCAAGAATGCCATGGTACCTATGGTGACTGTGAATACCAAGAATATCCTGTTTATATGCGGCGGAGCATTCCCGGATCTGGATGAGATCATCAAGGAGAGGCTGAACAAGCAGGCTTCCATTGGATTTTATGCAGATCTGAAGGACAAATACGATAAAGATCCGCATATACTTTCAAAAGTAACGGTAGAGGATATCCGTAATTTCGGGATGATCCCTGAATTTATCGGCCGTCTGCCGGTGATCTTTACATTAGACGGACTGAATGAGGACATGCTGGTAGAGATCCTGCGTGAGCCTAAGAATGCCATCCTGAAGCAGTATCAGAAGCTTCTGGCTATGGATGAGGTACGTCTGGAGTTTGAAGACGGAGCACTGCATTCCATTGCTGCCAGAGCATTGGAGCGCAACACTGGAGCCAGAGGCCTGCGAGCTATCCTGGAAGAGTACATGCTGGATATCATGTATGAGATCCCTAAGGATGACAGCATTGGACAGGTGATCATTACAAAAGAATATATAGACGACAATGGAGGCCCAAGGATCCTCCTTAGAGGGCAGGAAGTACCTCTGCTTGCCTGAGATGGCAGCTGGCCGGGACGATTACCTTTGGAGCCTGATGTGACGGACAGGGGGCTTTTGGGGGACATCCAGACCTGGTATTATAATATATAATCATGCAGCAAATAAAAGAAAAGGAGAAATGCGTTATGAGAAAAGGTTTTTTTGATGGTTTAAGTGAAACACTGACAAGGACAACTAAGGATCTGAGTAAGAAGGCTGGACAGATCTATGAAACACAGAAAATCCAGAGCAAGGTATCTGGTGAGGAGCATATGATCGAGAAACTGAAAAGCGACATCGGCAATCTTATTTACAGCCGTTACTGCGAAGGGGCAGAGCTGGATGAAGAGCTTCAGAATCTTTGCCAGGAGATCCGTCAGCATCAGGATGCAATCACAGAGTACAAGGATGCAGCAGCAGACCTGAAAGGACGTAAGATCTGCCCGTCCTGTAAGCGTGCAGTAGACAAAGACGTTGCATTCTGTCCATTCTGTGGAACTGCATGCCCGAATCCGGAGCCGGATGAGGAAGTAGCTGCAGAGGCTTCCGCAGAGGAAGTACCGGAAGAGGAAGCACCAGCAGAAGAGACTGTAGCAGAGGCTTCTGAGGAAGCTGCAGAAGAGAGCGCACCGGAGACAGAGACACCTGCTGAGGATACACAGGAGTAAAACTTACAGTTACTACAGTCGCATTACATAAGATAATGTTGGGTATGACAAGGGGACAGATCCCGGGAAGAAGGCAGATATGACCGGACTTGGACTGACAGCATGGATTTACCTGCTGGATGAAAAAATAAAAGAACAGGTAGACAGCAATATCCTTCAGGGTACCAGAAAGGAAATCCTTGGAGGGCGGATATATCTGCGTAATTGCCATAATAAGGGCATGGCTCTTGGTATAGGCGGTAAAGATAAAAAGAACTGTCAGGATATCTCTGCAGCAGCACTTGGGGCTGCTGCAGGGGAATATCTTCGCCAGAGCGTTCAGAAGAAGCCTGCCCTTGGCAGGATCGGACTTGGCATGGTTATGGGCGGCGGTCTGTCCAATTATATGGATCGGCGGGAAAAGGGCTATGTAACAGATTATATCAGTTTTCGCACCAACAATAAGAAGCTGAAAAGGCTGGTTTTTAATCTGTCTGATTTCTGCATTCTGGCAGGAACAGGATTATGGCTTGTGGCTGGTTTTCTGCCGTCCCATAAAAAAAGAGCAGGAAAAATTAGAAAAATAAAAAATAATAAAAAAATTGAAAAAAACTGTGTCAAGCAAAAATGAAAATGTCCCGAAATAATCAAAAGATTTGCCCTGTGAATGCAGGGCATTTTTTGACTCAAATCATCTTCCGTAATGATTAAAA